>NZ_JBFAKW010000192.1:0-12910 GCF_040655955.1 Streptomyces sp. NPDC050263
CCTCGTACTGGACGTACTTGGGCTTTCGGCCGGTGCGGCGAGAGTGCGTGCCGGGCGTCGCGACGGGGCGAACGTTGCCTGCCGCGGCACTAGCGAGGCCGTCGAGGCCCACACCCGGGCGCGCGAGCTGTATCACGCCGTGGGGGACGACCGCGAGATGAGCGCGTGGAGCAACCTGGGCAACGCCCTCATGCGGTTGGGCCGCCCCGCCGAGGCCACGCAGGCCCTGGCCCAGGCTCTCGAGCTGTGCCGGGCGAAGGGGAACCGGCACGGCGAGGCCATCGTCCTGAACAACCTCGGGACCGCCCGGCAGATGGCGGGCGAAGGGGCCGAGGCGATCGAGGCGTTCGCGAAGGCGCTGGAGATCTACCGGGACTTCGACGACTCGTTCGGCGTCGGCCAGACGCTGGAGAACCTGGCGCGGATCCACCGAAGGGAGCGCAGGCCGGCCGAAGCCCGCACCGCCTACCTCCAGGCAGCGGAGGCCTTCACCCGGGCCAACGCCCCCGCCGAGGCATCCCGTTGCCAGGACTGTGCCACCCGCTGAAGGGCATCGGCGTACGTCGTTCACCGGCGTCCGACGCGCCCTGGTTTCAACAATCCGTTGCCTCCGGCCAACCCCCAGTAGTCATCGCACGCCCCACCGCCTACGGTGTCCCCGTGCCCAGACCCCCGTCCCACACTCACCAGCCCGGTCCGCCCTTCGACTCGCCCGCTGCCGCCAGGCTGCGCTCGGCGCTCGGCATGGCTCCCGAGCATGTCGCCCACAGTCTTCGCTCGTCCTATGGGCTTCCCTACGCCACCCCGGATCTCGTGGTCGCCTGGGAACGCGGGATCATGACGCCGAGCAGTCCTGAACTCACCGCTCTCGCGGGCGTGTTGTGGTGTTCGCCCGCCGAACTGCTCGGCCGGCCGCGCACGTTGCGCGAACACCGCATCGCCCGTGGCCTCGCGCCCGAGGATGTCGCGCGGGCCGTGGGGCACCCGTTCGCGGAGTACGCGCGGATGGAGGAGAGCGGGGAGTGGGAGGGCTCGGACCGGCAGTGCGCCGCCCTCGCCGAGCTGCTGGATCTCTCGCTGCCCGACCTGGTCACCGTCACCGGCCGTGAGGCCAAGCTCAGCGACCTGCTGCGGACCGCCGCCCGCACCCGCTGGCAGGCGTATGTGAAGCCCGTGTCCAAGCTGCTGCCGCTGGACCGGCGGCTCGTGGAGCCCGCTCTGCGGGAGCTGCATCAGGTCTATCAGGGGCAGATGTCGGCCACGCTGAACTGGTCGGGCAGCGACGCGGCCGGGATCGCGAGCGACGCCGGCCGGGACTTCCTCGACGGGATCGTGGACGCCTTCTGGACGATCGTGCAGAACCGCACGTCCCAGAACGGTTAGAACACCGACTCCGCCTCGTCCATCCGGTCCTTCGGGACGGTCTTCAGCTCGGTGACCGCCTCCGCCAGCGGCACCATGACCACCTCCGTCCCGCGCAGGGCCGTCATCCTCCCGAACACGCCTCGGTGCGCCGCCTCCACCGCGTGCCAGCCGAAGCGGGTCGCGAGGACACGGTCGTACGCCGTCGGGACGCCGCCGCGCTGGATGTGGCCGAGAATGACCGGTCGGGCCTCCTTGCCGAGCCGCTTCTCCAGCTCGTAGGCCAGGGCCGTGCCGATGCCCTGGAAGCGCTCGTGGCCGAACTTGTCGATCGCGCCCTTGCCGTAGTCCATGCTGCCGTCGGCCGGGTGCGCGCCCTCCGCGACGCAGATCACCGCGAACTTCTTGCCGCGGGCGAAACGCTCCTCGACCATCTTGACCAGGTCGGCCGGGTCGAAGGGCCGCTCGGGGAGGCAGATGCCGTGCGCGCCCGCCGCCATCCCGGACTCCAGCGCGATCCAGCCGGCGTGGCGGCCCATGACCTCGACGACCATCACCCGCTGGTGGGACTCGGCCGTCGTCTTCAGGCGGTCCATGGCCTCCGTGGCGACGCCGACCGCCGTGTCGAAGCCGAACGTGCGGTCCGTCGACGAGATGTCGTTGTCGATGGTCTTCGGGACGCCCACCACCGGCAGCCCGGCATCCGACAGCATGCGCGCGGCCGTCAGCGTGCCCTCGCCGCCGATCGGGACGAGGGCGTCGATGCCGAAGGCCTCGATCATGTCGGAGGCGCTATCGCAGGCCTCGCGCAGCCGGTCGCGCTCCAGGCGGGACGAGCCGAGGATGGTGCCGCCGCGGGCCAGGATGCCGCTCACGGCGTTGAGGTCGAGGACGCGGTAGCGGCCGTCGAGCAGGCCCGCGTAGCCGTCCTCGAAGCCGATGACCTCGTCGCCGTAGTTGTCGACCGCTCGGTGCACGACCGACCGGATCACTGCGTTCAGGCCTGGACAGTCGCCACCTGCGGTGAGAACTCCGATGCGCATCGTGCTGTGTCTCCTGCTCGCTGTCGGTACCGGTGAGCCGGATTCGATTGTTTCACGCCGCCGAACGGGCTGTCTCTTGACGGGCGCCTTAACTACGCGCAGAGGTATTGTCAAGAGGGATCTGCTCACCTAGGTGGGCGATTTTTGCGACAGGGCCAGAACACACCTCACCCCTCGAAGAGCAACCTCACCGAACGGAGAGCTCGCGTGACCCGCAGCGTGTACGTGACCGGGATCGACCGCGGCGACGGCCGCCAGGTCGTCGAGCTGGGAGTCATGGAACTCCTGACCCGGCAGGTCGACCGGGTGGGCGTGTTCCGCCCCCTCGTCCACGACGGGCCCGACCGGCTCTTCGAGCTGCTGCGCGCCCGCTACCGGCTGGCACAGGATCCGGCCACCGTCTACGGGATGGACTACCACGAGGCGTCCGCCCTCCAGGCGGAGCAGGGCGCGGACGAGCTGATCTCCACGCTCGTCGACCGCTTCCACCTCGTCGCCCGTGACTACGACGTGGTCCTCGTCCTCGGGACGGACTACGCCGACACGCAGTTCCCCGACGAGCTGGCCCTCAACGCCCGGCTCGCGAACGAGTTCGGCGCTTCGGTGATCCCCGTGGTCGGCGGCCGCAAGCAGACCGCGGAGTCGGTGCTCGCGGAGACCCGCAACGCCTACCGGGCCTACGAAGGCCTCGGGTGCGACGTCCTCGCCATGGTCGCGAACCGGGTCGCCCCGGAGGACCGGGACGAGATAGCCGCCGGTCTCGCCCTCCGGCTGCCCGTGCCCTGCTACGTCGTGCCCGACGACGCCGCCCTGTCCGCGCCGACCGTCGCGCAGATCAGTCACGCCCTGGGCGCGCGGGTGGTCCTCGGCGACGACTCCGGGCTGGCCCGCGACGCGCTCGACTTCGTCTTCGGCGGGGCGATGCTGCCGAACTTCCTCGACGCGCTGACCCCGGGCTGTCTGGTCGTCACCCCGGGCGACCGGGCGGACCTGGTCGTCGGCTCGCTCGCCGCGCACAGCGCAGGCACCCCGCCGATCGCCGGGGTGCTGCTCACGCTGGGCGAGGTCCCGAGCGCGGAGGTCCTCACGCTCGCCGCCCGGCTGGCCCCAGGCACCCCCGTCCTCTCGGTGCCCGGCACCAGCTTCCCCATCGCCGAGCAGTTGTTCTCCCTGGAGGGCAAGCTGAACGCGGCCACCCCGCGCAAGGCAGAGACCGCCCTGGGGTTGTTCGAGCGGCACGTCGACACGAGCGAGCTGCTCAAGCGGATCTCCGCGCCCAGCACCGACCGCGTCACCCCGATGATGTTCGAGCACAAGCTCCTGGAGCAGGCCCGCTCCGACAAGCGCCGGGTCGTCCTCCCGGAGGGCACCGAGGAGCGCGTTCTGCACGCCGCCGAGGTGCTGCTGCGCCGGGGCGTGTGCGACCTCACCCTGCTCGGTCCCGTCGACCAGATCCGCAAGAAGGCCGCCGACCTGGGCATCGACCTCGGCGACTGCCAGCTGATCGACCCCGCGACCAGCGAGCTGCGCGACCGCTTCGCCGAGCTGTACGCCGGCTTCCGGGCCCACAAGGGCGTCAGCGTCGAGCTGGCCTACGACGTCGTCTCCGACGTGAACTACTTCGGCACGCTGATGGTGCAGGAGGGGCTCGCCGACGGCATGGTCTCCGGGTCCGTGCACTCGACGGCCGCGACCATCCGGCCCGCCTTCGAGATCATCAAGACCAAGCCGGACGCCGACATCGTCTCGTCCGTCTTCTTCATGTGCCTCGCCGACAAGGTCCTCGTCTACGGCGACTGCGCGGTGAACCCCGACCCGAACGCGGAGCAGCTCGCCGACATCGCCGTCCAGTCGGCGGCCACCGCCGCCCGGTTCGGGGTGGAGCCGCGGATCGCGATGCTGTCGTACTCGACGGGCACGTCGGGTTCGGGCGTCGACGTCGACAAGGTGCGCGAGGCGACCGAGCTGGTCCGCTCGCGGCGGCCCGATCTGAAGATCGAGGGGCCCATCCAGTACGACGCGGCCGTGGAGCCGACGGTCGCGGCGACCAAGCTGCCGGGTTCCGAAGTCGCCGGACAGGCCAGCGTGTTGATCTTCCCGGACCTCAACACGGGCAACAACACGTACAAGGCCGTACAGCGTTCGGCCGGCGCGATCGCGGTCGGGCCGGTGCTCCAGGGTCTGCGCAAGCCCGTCAACGACCTGTCCCGGGGCGCCCTCGTCCAGGACATCGTCAACACCGTCGCCATCACGGCGATCCAGGCCCAGACCGCCGAGCAGAAGGTTTCCGAGCTGTGACCGCGACCCGTGTCCTCGTCCTCAACTCCGGCTCCTCGTCGGTGAAGTACCAGTTGCTCGACATGCGCGGCGGCAGCCGGCTGGCGATGGGGCTCGTTGAGCGCATCGGCGAGCAGTCCTCGCGGCTGAAGCACACCCCGCTCGCGACCGGCGGCGCGAGCCGTGAGCTGACCGGGCCGATCGCCGACCACGACGCAGCGCTGAAGGCCGTCGCGGAGGAGCTGGCGAAGGACGGGCTCGGCCTCGACTCCCCCGAACTCGCCGCCATCGGGCACCGCGTCGTGCACGGCGGGCAGAGCTTCACCGAGCCCACGGTCGTCGACGACGCCGTCCTCGCCGAGATCGAGCGGCTGATCCCGGTCGCCCCGCTGCACAACCCGGCCAACCTCACCGGCATCCGCACGGCGACGGCGCTGCGGCCCGACCTGCCCCAGGTCGCCGTCTTCGACACGGCCTTCCACACGACGATGCCGGAGGCGGCCGCGCGCTACGCGATCGACGTCGAGACCGCCGACGCCCACCGGGTGCGGCGCTACGGCTTCCACGGGACCTCGCACGCGTATGTCTCCCGGGCGACGGCGAAGCTGCTCGGCAAGACGCCCGAGGAGGTCAACGTCATCGTGCTGCACCTGGGCAACGGGGCGTCCGCGTCGGCGGTCGAGGGGGGCCGGTGCGTGGACACGTCCATGGGGCTGACCCCGCTGGAAGGCCTCGTGATGGGCACCCGCTCGGGGGACGTCGATCCGGCCGTCATCTTCCATTTGGCGCGTGTTGGGGGAATGTCCATCGACGAAATCGACACTCTTCTCAACAAGAAGAGCGGGCTCATCGGGCTGTGCGGTGACAACGACATGCGGGAGATCCGGCGGCGGATCGACGAGGGCGACGAGCGGGCGAAGCTCGCCTTCGACATCTACATTCACCGGCTGCGGAAGTACATCGGAGCCTATTACGCCGTGCTCGGCCGGGTGGACGCGGTCGCGTTCACGGCCGGGGTCGGGGAGAACGCGGCGCCGGTGCGGGCGGCGGCGGTGGCGGGGCTGGACTCGCTGGGCCTGGCGGTGGACGGCGGGCTGAACGCCGTCCGGAGCGACGAGCCACGGCTGATCTCGCCGGCCGACGCGCGGGTGGCGGTCGCCGTCGTGCCGACGGACGAGGAACTGGAGATCGCCACACAGACCTACGCGTTGGTGGAAAACGCAAACTGATCAGGAAAGCAACTGAGCACCTGCGCACTCATTTGTCTCTTCCACCAGACGGAATATTCCGTAGCGAAACAAACCGATAGGATCGCCCCATGCGCCGTTCGAAAATCGTCTGTACTCTCGGCCCCGCGGTCGACTCCCATGAAATGCTCGTGTCGCTGATCGAAGCCGGTATGAATGTGGCCCGCTTCAACTTCAGCCACGGCACGCACGCCGAGCACCAGGGCCGGTACGACCGGGTCCGGGCCGCCGCCAAGGAGACCGGCCGGGCCATCGGCGTCCTCGCCGACCTCCAGGGCCCGAAGATCCGCCTCGAGACCTTCGCCGAGGGTCCCGTGGAGCTGCTGCGCGGCGACGAGTTCACCATCACCACCGAGGACGTCCCCGGCGACAAGACGATCTGCGGCACGACGTACAAGGGCCTGCCCGGCGACGTCTCGCGCGGCGACCAGATCCTGATCAACGACGGCAACGTCGAGCTGAAGGTCCTGGACGTCGAGGGCTCGCGGGTGAAGACGATCGTCATCGAGGGCGGCGTCATCTCCGACCACAAGGGCATCAACCTGCCCGGCGCGGCCGTCAACGTGCCCGCGCTGAGCGAGAAGGACATCGAGGACCTGCGGTTCGCGCTGCGCATGGGCGCCGACCTGGTCGCCCTGTCCTTCGTCCGGGACGCCGCCGACGTCGCCGACGTCCACAAGGTCATGGACGAGGAGGGCCGCCGGGTCCCCGTCATCGCCAAGGTGGAGAAGCCGCAGGCGGTGGAGAACATGGAGGACGTCGTGATGGCGTTCGACGGTGTGATGGTCGCGCGTGGCGACCTCGCCGTCGAGTACCCGCTGGAGCGGGTCCCCATGGTGCAGAAGCGCCTCATCGAGCTGTGCCGGCGCAACGCCAAGCCGGTGATCGTGGCGACCCAGATGATGGAGTCGATGATCACCAACTCCCGGCCGACCCGCGCCGAGGCCTCCGACGTGGCCAACGCGATCCTGGACGGCGCGGACGCGGTCATGCTGTCCGCCGAGTCGAGCGTGGGCGCCTACCCGATCGAGACCGTGAAGACGATGTCGAAGATCGTCACCGCGGCCGAGCAGGAGCTGCTGAGCAAGGGCCTGCAGCCGCTCGTGCCGGGCAAGAAGCCGCGCACGCAGGGCGGTTCGATCGCCCGTGCCGCGTGTGAGATCTCCGACTTCCTGGGCGGCCGGGGCCTGGTGGCCTTCACGCAGTCCGGCGACACCGCCCGCCGGCTGTCCCGTTACCGCGCCTCCCAGCCGATCATCGCCTTCACCACCGACGAGAACACCCGCAACCAGCTGGCGCTCAGCTGGGGCGTGGAGTCGCACGTCGTGCCGTTCGTGAACAGCACGGACGAAATGGTCGACATGGTCGACCAGGAGATCGCCAAGATCAGCCGCTTCAACCCGGGCGAGATCGTCATCATCACCGCCGGCTCGCCCCCCGGCGTCCCCGGCACCACCAACATGCTGCGCGTCCACCACCTCGGCGGCGGCGCCCGCGACTGAACGGGCGGCCCCGCGAACGGGCTTGTACGGCGCTGAGGGCGCCCCCTGCGAACAGGGGGCGCCCTCAGCGTTTCTGCGGCTCCCGAACGGGTCTTGGGGGTGCTCAGCCGGCCGTCGTGTACTGGTGGAGGCCGGGCACGGTCAGCGTGCCGCCCAGCTGGCCCGCCTGCTGCACCTTCACATTGGTGAAGTAGATCAGCGGGATGTTGAGCGGCGGCGGGCTCTGAGGGGTGAACGTGACCGGGATCAGGCCGAACAGGTTGCCGGAGATGCTCTCCGTGTACATGATCGTGTCGCCGTCACGGATGGTGGACGTGGTGCCCTTGCCCGCCTGCACGTGGTACGTCTTGCCGGACTGCTTGTCGGCCACCGTCTGGTGCAGGTCGCCGATGTCGGTCCCGTCGGAGATGACGTACTTCAGGACCTCCTTGACGGTGCCGTTGGCGGTCTTCACCTTGACGATGCCCTGGTAGTCGGCGCCCTTGAGGAGCAGCGAGCTGGCGTTCAGGTACCAGGGGTCGTCGGGCAGCCTGATCTTGTTGTCGATGCCGCTCTCGTCCTCGGTGGCGACGGGGCAGTCGTCGACGTCCGTGCCGGCGCTCTCCGAGGGGCTCGGCGAGGCCGTGGCGTCGTCGGCGGCCTCCTCCGAGTCCTTCTCGGTGTCCTTCGCCGTCTCCTCGGCCGTCTCGGCGGTGTCCTTCACCGTGTCGGTGACGGCGTCGGTGGTGTCCTTGGACGTGCCGGACGAGTCCGAGCCGTCCGACGAGTCCGAACCCGAGTCCGACGTCGAGTCGTCCGCAGAGGCCGAGGCGGAGGCGGAGGCCGACGGCGACGGGCTCGACCCGGCCGTCTCGTCCGAGCCGCTGCCGTCGAAGAGGTCGGTGATCGCGTCGCCGATGGTCTCCAGGACGTTCTTGCCCGTCTCGGTGGCCGACGGCTCGGCGGTCGTCGTGTCGCCGGACGTCGTCGACTTGTCGGGCGAGGAGGACGCCGACGGGGAGGGCTCGGCCGCGTCGTCGGAACCTGAATCCGAGGAGGACGAGTCGTTCGTGCCGCCCGCGTCGCCCGACGTGTCCTTCGAGTCGTCCGTGGACGTGTCCGAGGACTCGTCGGCGGAGGGCTCGGCGGACTCGGCTGCGCTCTCCGAGGCGGACGGCGACGGCGAGGCCGAGGCGGAGGCGTCCGCGTCCTCCAGGGCCGCCAGGCAGTCCTTGTACTCGTCGATCGTGAGGCTCTTGGACGTCGGCTGGTCCTCGGCGTTGGCGAGGGTGGGCGTGAAGCCCATCCCCATCAGCACCGCCGTCGGCATGGCCGCCAGGGCTATCGCCTTGCCGGCCGGCATGTGGAACCTGGTGAACAGCGGCTTCTTCGGTGCCGCGTGCCGCGGCCCGGTGGTTCTCACGCGGGCAGCGTCCACATCGCTCCCGGTGGAAACCTCGTCAGCCGGCACTGTGCCTCCCGTTCGCCCCGTTGGCCGGGCTCGTTCCTGACAGATCGTGCAGATCGTGCGGCTCGCCCGGTCCCTGGTCGTCCTTGGTGAAGGACGGCTTCTCGGTGAAGGCGGGGCCCGTGCTGTACGGGTTCTCGGTGAGGTCGCCCGGCGTGGCGGAGCCCTCGGGGAAGGCGCCCTCGGGGGCGTCTCCGGCGGCCGCGCCGTGCTCCGGCGCCGGAACCGGCGCGGGCGGGACGCCCGGCGCCCAGGAGACGGCCATCGCACCGCCGATCAGAGCGAGCAGAAAACCGATGAGGAAACCGCCGAGGTTGGAGACGGGGATGGACACCAGCCCCAACAGGATCGCCGCGACGCCCGCGAACACCTGTACGTGCTTCTGAAACCACAGACTGACGCCCAGCACACCCAGCAGCACGCCGATGATCAGGGACCCGGCGCCCGCGGTGGTCGCCATCGCCAGCGTCAGGTGGCCCACCTGGAGGTGCGCGTACGGGAAGTAGGCGATGGGAAGTCCGCTGAGAAGGACGAACAGACCGGCCCAGAACGGCCGCGTACCTCGCCAGGCGCGGAACTGCTGCCTCCGGCGGGTGAACTGGCCGGGGGCGACAGGGGTCTCGGCGCTCATGGAAAACAGCTCCCTGGTGCGGCTTTGCTGTGGTGGTGGGTTGTACTGCGGGTGGAGACCCGGGCCCCGAAGGCCCGGGCTCCAACTGGACGGGCGGGGGCGCCACCGGCTCCCCCGCCCGTCAGAGAGTGCTTAGTAGCACTCCTTGACACCCGTCGACAGCGACATCTTCAGGCCGCTGAGCTTGAAGGTTCCGGCAGTGGTGGCCCACGCCGTCTGCTTCACGTCGGTCAGCGTGGCGGAGTCCGCCTGCTGGGCGAACCCGTACGGGTTGGCCGTGTCACCGCTCTTGAGACCCGGACCCTTGGAGGCGTCCTTGGCGGCCACACCGATGTCGATGCCCCTGAAGACGGCGTTCGCCTGCAGGTCCTCGACGTCGATGTACAGGTTCTCGGCCTCGACCGGAGTACCGTTGCCGCCGGCCTTCAGCGTGAGGCTGACGGAACCGAGCAGCGGGATGTTCGGGGTGACCACGGACTGGCACATGTTCGTGATCGTGGCGCTCTTGAACGCCGAGACGGCGACGGCGTGCGCCGTCTTCTTGCCGTCGAGGGTGTAACCCGTGTCGATCGCGCCGTACTGCGAGAAGCCCGTGCCATCGAGCTTGTCGGCGGTGACCTTGAACGACTGCCCCGACACGCTGAACGACGCGGCGAGCGCGCCCTGCGCGAGGGCGACGCCTATGCACGCCGTGGCGGCCACGCTGGGCACCATGACGACGGCGAACCGCTTCCATCTGGTCCCGCCACGCACCTGGGACTCCATATTTCCTCCTTCTCGGACGTACATCTCCTGGTCCCGACTCGCCCCCGGTTGCGGCGGCTCAGACGGACAGGGATGGGAGAAGTGCTACGTCCTCGGGAAGGGGAGCGCCCGTCTCGGAGGCGCGAACCGCGCACCGATCACCGGCGATCACCCCCGAGCGACAACCACTGGTCGCGCCTGACACGCATCACGCACAACCTTGCTGGACAGGCTTCGCCACAGCGAAGACCCCCCTGCCCAAGGGCCGACGTCACTGTCGTCGTCCCTGCTCGGTGGGGACCCAGGAAAACCCGTTGACCCAACCGGCTGTCGGGGTACGGGATTGGACCGAGCGTGGCCGATCGTGGTGCATTCTCGCGGCTCGCACAAGGGGGTTCGTTACTGGCTAGTAACGGCCGGATAACCGAACAACGACCCACAGGTCTCGACCGGCGACGCAGGGTGTCTTCCACGCCCAGGACAAAGCTGTTGATCGCTGGACACAATCCGACAGATCGGCGGCCTCGTCTTACTTGCAGTAACAGCGGCCGCGATTACCAAGATTTGGTAAAGCGCGGCCGCAGGGGAACCACTTCAGCGGAACTTTCACTCCGGCAACACGGGCCCCGACGTTTAGCGACTGGTCAGAACCCGCGCCCCCGGCCGGAACCGCCGGACCGACCGGAGCGGATCAGAACAGCGCGCGCGCCAACGCCCGCCGGGCCACCGCCACTCGCGGGTCCTCCGGACCGACCACCTCGAACAGCTCCAGCAGTCGCAGCCGCACCGCGTCCCGGTCTCCACCGGCCGTGCGCCGCACGGTGTCGATGAGCCGGCCGAACGCGTCCTCGACATGACCGCCCACCAGATCCAGGTCGGCCGCGGCGATCTGCGCGGCGGGGTCCGCCGGCTTCTCGGCGGCGTCCTTGCGCACCTGCTGCGGATCCATCCCGCCCACCCGCTCCAGCAACTCGGCCTGCGCGAGCCCGAGTTCGGCCTCGCTGTTGCCCGGGTCGTCGGCGAGCACGTTCTTGTAGGCCTGCACGGCGCCCGCGAAGTCACCGGCGTCCAGCGCCTGTACGGCGGCTTCGAGCAGCGCGTCGTACGGTCCGGCCTGCTCCACCGCGGCCTCCTGCGGCGCGGCGCCCGGCTCGGCGTCCGGATCGACCGTCAGACCGGTGAGCCCGAAGCGCTGCTCGCCGACCTGGATCAGCTGGTCGAGGGTCTCGCGGATCTGCGCCTCGCCGGCGGCCCCCTGGAAGAGCGGCAGCGCCTGCCCGGCGACGACCGCGAACACAGCCGGGATGCCCTGCACCCCGAACTGCTGCATCAGCATCTGATTGGCGTCGACGTCGATCTTGGCGAGCAGGAAGCGGCCGTCGTACTCGACGGCGAGACGCTCAAGGACGGGGCTCAGCTGCTTGCAGGGCTGACACCACTCCGCCCAGAAGTCGATGACGACGGGCACCTCGGCGGACCTCTGCAGGACCTCCCGCTCGAACCCCGCCTCATCGACGTCGATGACGAGATCGGCCGGGGAGACGGCCCCCGCGCCGCCCTGCCTGGCCGCTTCGGCGCGCGTCTGCTCCGCCTTCGCCTTGGCCTCCTGGGCCGCCTTCACCGCGGCGAGGTCGACGACTCCGCTCATGGACATGTTCCGTGGCTGCATGCGTCTATCCTCCCCCGTCCGCGCGCCTGCGTGAAAAGCGATCCGAACACATCCCGAACTACGCCCCGAACACCCCGAACACAAGCGCCCGGGTCCCCACCCGCGCCCTGCCGAACCCGGGGCGTGCCCTGCCCGCGTACGTCCGTCACGGGCTTTCGCTACGAGTCGTAGCGTAATGGCACCGAGTGACTGCGCAACACCGTTACCCAGTGATCTCCCTCACGGGAGCACGGACAAAACCTGCGGTTATCGTCTGGGGATGCAGATCCGCACCCCCGCCTGCCGCACCGGCCGCACCGGCCGTCCGCGCAGCGCCGCCGCGGACACCGCGATCCTGGCCGCGGCCCGGCAGGCACTGGTCGAGCTGGGCTGGTCGAAACTGACCCTGGGGGACGTGGCGACGCGCGCCGGGGTCGCCAAGACGACCCTCTACCGCCGCTGGGCCGGCAAGAACGAACTGGTCGTCGACGCCGTCGCGGAACTCTTCGGCGAACTCGAACTCCCCGACCGCGGCAGCCTCGCCGCCGACATCGAGGGCGTGGTCCTCCAGTTCGCGGCGATCCTGGCCCGCCCGGAGGCGAAGAGCGGACTGATGGCGGCCGTCGCCGAGTCCACCCGCGACGACGCCCTGCGCGAACGCATCCGGGCCTCCATCGTCGAGCCCCAGAAGGACCTCGTCCTGGAGGGCCGGGCCCGGGCCCAGGCCCGCGGCGAACTGCCCCCGGAGACGGACGCGGCGGAGGCCGCCCGCACGGTCGACCTCATCTTCGACGTGGTGGCGGGAGCGGTGGTGCACCGCACCCTGGTCAGCGCGGAACCGGCGGACGAGGAGTGGGCGAGAAGCTTTACGAGGCTCCTGGTGACAGGCCTCACCGTCAGCCCGTCCGGTTAGGGCCTGTATGGAGTTGTGATCTGGATCAGGGAGCGGGGCGTGGTGCGTGCGATCGCAAGGCGCCGGGATGCCCTCGTAGCGGAGCTACTAGGGCAT
>NZ_JBFAKW010000193.1:0-12623 GCF_040655955.1 Streptomyces sp. NPDC050263
CCTCGTACTGGACGTACTTGGGCTTTCGGCCGGTGCGGCGAGAGTGCGTGCCGGGCGTCGCGACGGGGCGAACGTTGCCTGCCGCGGCACTAGATAGGAGTGGGTGGCCTGCCAGGTGTCCCGCATCGCGGCGCTGAAATACCAGTCTTCGATCATCGCGTTGCCTTGTCGACGTTCAGGGGTTGGGGGACGGCCGGAGGGGTCCGGCCCAGTGCGGCTCGTATGTGCTCGATGCGGAGGGTGGTGTCGTGGCCCCGGACCGGGACGGCCTCCGCTCGGGTCGTCGGGTCCGTGTCCACCAGGCCCAGGGCGTCTCGCGGTTCGCCGGGAAGACGGAGCAGGTGCCGCAGCGTCTCCCCGTCGGCGCCGAACGCCCGCAGCACGGGCCACGGGGAGGTGGTGACGGCCATGTGCGCGAGGACCGCGGCGGGTTGCGTGGTGAGCCCGGCCCGCGCGGCCGCCGGCGCCGCCGAGGGGTGGAGAGCCAGCCAGCGGGCCAGCCGGTCGGCCGAGGGCGGCTTGTTCCGCCAGACGTCGCGGTACTGGCGGAGCAGCAGCCCGACGGGTCGGCTGAAGAGAAGTTCGTCCCAGGTGGACAGGTCGGTGCCCGGGCCGGTGGTGAGTCGCTCGACCAGGGCGAGGACGACGGTGTCGGCGCGCTCGGTGGTGACGGTCGGCGTCAGGTCGTGGCGCCGCGGCGACGGGGCGCCCGCCTCGTGGGCGGCACGGAGCCAGGTGCGCATGTCGTCGTCGTAGTCCGCGGCGATCGCGAGCGAGGCCCGGCGGCCGTCCGCGCCGGGGTCCGCCGCCAGCCGGGTCAGAGTCCGCTGGTAGCGCGCCGGGTCGTTGGCGCGCAGGGCCCTCAGGCGGGGCTCGTCGACCTGTTCGGCGGGACTCGCGGCCCCGTTCTCCGGTTCCCGGGTGCCGGCGATCCCCTGCTGCGGGTACCCGCTTTCGTGCACCCGGCCCGGACGGTGTCGGCTGAGCGCGGTGACGGGCATCCTGAGCCTGGCCGCGAGATGGTCGCGGACGTCGCGCAGGGCGGTGACTCCCCAGGCTCTCAGTGACGGTCCCGCTCCGTGGAGGACGACGATCAGGGGGAGGGCGGGCCGGCCGTCGGAGGCGCACAGCAGCGGGAGCCACTCCTCGATCGCCGCCCGCCACTCGCCCGGAGCCCAGGCTCCTCCCGGGTCGGGCAGGGCGAGCGCGACGACCCATCCGTGGTCGGCGCCCTCACCGGGGAAGTCGCTGCGGAACTCCGTCCACAGCGAGCGCGGCCGCACGGCTTCCTCCTGCCAGCAGGAAGCGGAGCCGGGGCGGGGTGGCCGGTTCATCTCGACGCGGAACCAGCGCCTCGGCCGCAATCCGCCCTCGGTGAGCACGCCGTCCGACTGTGCCTCCCAGCGGTTCAGGTCGTCCGTCGGGTCGTTGTGCGGGGCGTCGAGCAGGACGCCGGCGAACGGGCGGCGGTCCAGGCCCCAGAGGACGTCCAGCCGTACGCGCCGCCCGTCGGCCGCCGGCCGGTCGAGCGCGTCGACCGGGTAGCCGTACGGCAGTCCGGGCCGTGGTGGCGGCGGGGCGTCCCGCAGCCGCAGCCCATTGCGGCCGGTGTAGAGCGCGGGGACGCCCAGATGGCCCGGCACCGCGTGCTGGGCCACCCGCTTGTGGCCCTCGGCCATGGCCGCGTGGATCTCCCCGTGTTCGTGCAGGCCGCGCACGAGGCCGACGAGGAAGTCGTGGCCGATGTCGGGTTCCACCACCGACTGCATGGCGACGACGGCGGGGACCTTGGCCGTGAGCTGTTCAGCGGTGCTGCCCCAGCCCTCGAAGGACTCCATGCCTCCGGCCGTGTTGCAGCAGACCAGCACCACCAGCTGGGTGCCCGCGTGGTACAGGAGGTCGGCGAGGACTTCCGCCGGCAGCAGCTCCGGCTCCCCGGTGGGGCCGTGCAGCAGGATGCCGCTGCGCTCGGGCGACTCCGCCCAACCGTGGGCGATCACGCACACGATCTCGGTGGTGGTGCTCAGTGCCGCCGTCAGCCCGGCCCGGTCCGCGCCCAGCAGCGGCGGCCTGGCCGGTCCCAGCTTCCTCAGTCTGTGGGCCGCGGACTCCGCGGCCCACAGGGCGTCCGCCGCCGAGTCCGCGGAGATCCGCTCCACCACGCCGACGACGGATCTGTACGGCCGCCCGGCACACGGGACGAGGTGATCGCTGAGTTCGCCGGCCGGCTCAAGGCCCTGCGCCTCGAGTGCGGCGAGCCGTCATACGCTCAGATCCACAGAATGTCCGGGCTCACGGGCCACCGCACACCGCCGGCATCGATCAGCGAGGTTCTGAGCGGCAGGCGGATGCCGACGCGGGACTTCGTCATCTCGCTCGTCCGCGCCCTCCTCACCCTCGCCGAGCAGGGCCAGCCCGTCGGCCGGGGCGATCCGCGACTGCTGGTCTGGAGGCAGCACTGGCTCGACGCGAAGAGGCAACTGGAAGCCTTCCCCTCCACCGGCAGATCGACGACCGCGTCAAAACGACGCGCCGACCGTCCGCTTCCCTCCCCGCGCAAGAACATCGACTCCCCCGGACCCGCACCCCTCGGCACCGCCTCGGGCGAACGTCCGGCGACCAACTGGGCGGCATCGCCTTCGTCCGTGAGCAGGCGCCAACGCGACCTGCTGAACGAACTTCTCACCTCGACCGACTCAGAAGGACGGCGCTGGGGAGACGCGAAATGGGGCTGCTACGCCCTGTACGACCACGACGGGGAACCGCTCTGGCTGGGCGCCGCGCGAGAGACGATACGAATCCGCCTGCGTCGCATCCTGGTCTCTCAGCGCTCTGACGCGACAGCCCTTGGGCTGCTGGACGTCAGCGACATCGCGGAGATCGAAGTCTGGCCACTGTGGCAATACCAGCTGGACCGCCACGGCTCAGCCGCCCACCACCTCTCCCGCCTGGAGAGCACTCTCTACACGAAACTGACCGCTGAAACCCGATTCCACGCGCTCCTCAGCGAAAACGTCGCACAGACCGAGCCAGTGAGCCTGCCCGAATCTCATCGGGGAGCGATCGTCGACCACGGCACCCGGCCTCGGTGGGCCGGTTCCGAGGCCCGCGTGGCGAGGCTGGCCCACGTCGTGAGCAGACTCGCGGAACGGTTGGACGAGACAGGCGCCCTGCCATCGCACCCCAGCCGCCGCGCGCTCAGCCTGCACGCAAGCCGACTCCAGTCACTCGCCGCCGCACAGTTCCTCCCCCAAGAGCCGCACACGCCCCCGTCGGCGTGACGGTGACGCCTCCCCTCCCCCGCCGACTCCCCCAAGCGACGGGCATGCCCCGCCACGCCGGCCTCTCCTCCGAGCGGCCGACACGCGGTCCGACCCGGGCGCGCGCCGGGCAGGGTATCCCGGCGAACGTATCGATGAGCAGGATTCCCCAGCCGTACCTCACGTCACCACGGGCAGATACTCAACCCCTCTACAGCAAGCACTGACCTGCTGTGAGCTGCCGGGCCCCTGCTCGCTGCCCGAGCCGGTTCGTGTCAGGGCTCACAGCGCGTGCCGATCGAGGACGGCCATCAGCTTACGCCTGCGCTTCAACTCCGCCCGCAGGGCGGCGAGGTAGGCGGTGAACTCGTCCTCGGTACCCAGCACCCGATGACAGGCGCGGGCGCCCAGCAGCAGCCGGGCCATGCGCTCGTAGACGCGGTCCCCGGTCGGCTCCTTCAGCGGCTCGACCAGACGCAGGTACACCGCGAGCGCATCGGCCGGGCGCGTCTCCCGCGAGAGGTCGGCGAGCTGCTGCCACTGCCGGTCGTCGGCCCCGCCGGCAGCCTCCCGCCAGGCGGCGTCCAGATCGCCGTCGTCGAGCAGCGCGTCGACCAGCCCAGGCCCGCCGTACCCGCCGCCCCGGCCTGTGCGGGCGTCCTCACGCAGAACGGCCAGCGCCGCCTCCCGCTCGGTCTCCCAGCCGTCCGCCGCCAGGGCGGCGGCGCGCAGGTGCTGGTAGGCGGCAAGGGAACATTGGGTCCGGAGCCGGTCACGGCGGACCGCGACCGTCTCTGCCGTCCGGCCCGCCCGCGTGTAGCGGTCGCACACGTAGTCCACCAAGCGGTCGTCGACATGCGCCTCGGCAGTCGACTCCCGCAGCCCGCGCTCCGCCCACGCCAGCGCCTCGTCCGCGCGGCCCGCCGCGTCCAGCTCCTCGGCGATGCGCAGATGCGTGGTGCCGGACGGGGCCAGGTCCTTCGCGTACAGGGCGACCAGCGCGTCCACGTCGCCCTCCGCCTTGACCAGACGCTCCATCAGATACCGTTCCGCCCAGCCGCGCGGGCTGCGCCGCCGTGCCTCGGCCGCCAACTGCCGCATACGGGCCAGTCCGGTCGGCCCCAGGATGTCGGCGTAATCGAGCGGATCGAGGTCAGTCACGTAGTTCCGGTCGCCGAGAACCTGCCCGACCACCCACTCGGCCAGCCGCTGCGGATCGGGACGCGCGCTCGCGCATGCTTCCAGATGTGCCTCGGCCACCGCGGCGGCGGCCTGCCCGACCACGCCGTCGGAGTCGTCGATCTCCTCGTACGCCTCGCCGAGCGCCCGGATCGCCTGCTCTGCCATGCCGACCGACTGCGCGGCCTGTCCACCGACGGTCAGGGCGCGCAGCGCTTCCGCCGCCTCGGCCACCTGCCGCGCGTAACCTGGGGCGTCCGCGTACTCGACGTACCCGTATCGGGCGAAGGGCCGCGGATCGATCAGCGCCAGGATCCGCTCCCGGACCGTGCTCAGGTCCGAGCGCGCGGCCGCTGCCCGCAACTCCAGGCGACGTCGCAACTCCCGGTCCCCGTCGATCTGTTCCCGCAGCAGTGCCTGGAGCTCCTCCCGGGACAGCGCCGCGAGCCACGCCTCCAGACCCGAGGCCCTCGTCCGGGCCGCGGCGCGCTGATGTGGGATCTCCTTGGCCCGCCGCAACACGGTCAGCCCCACCGCCACGCAGTGCTTGCAGAAATTGCCCTCCTGCCCGTACGGGCAGTCGCACCACCCGGAGACCCGGGTGCCCTCGCCGAGGGTGAGCTCCACCTCGTAGACATCGGTGCCCCGCACCACCGCAGCGACCGAGCCGTCCCCCACCTCCAGACCGCTCACCGCATCCAGATACCCCAGCCCCCGCTCGAAGGACCGCGCCCCGGCCAGGGCCCGCAGATCGTCCTCACCGAACCCCACCAACGTCCGTGCCATACCGGTATTCAACCGCACCCGCAGAGTGAAGGTCGGCCGGATCCGCCGACGTCACCAGGGCGCTGGAGCATGATCATCGGTCGTCCACCGCCTCCACGCCGACTCGGCATGTCGGTCCCTCGACAGCCCGGCAGCTAGGCCGAGCCCGTGCGGCGCCGCCTGAGGCGCCTCGCCGCCGAGCCGTACGGGCCGGCACGGTGACCTGCGCCGGACCCGGGAGCAGTTCGGGACGCCGCCGGGTCCGGCGGACCCCGGCCGACTCATCCCGTCGTCCCGTGCCCGCGGCCCGAAAGTGTCCGCAGCGACGAGGTCACGACATCTGCCGTCGCCCGGCGCGCCGCGGTGAGGGCCGGCCGCGGGTCGACGGCCGCGGGCGGTCCCTCACCAGCGTCGGCATCGGCGCCCACCAGATCGGCCGGCGCGTCAGCCGCGTCCTCCTCGACCGGGGAAACGAGGGCCGGTCGGCCCGGCAGTCGGACTACCCGATGTTCCAGCCCCACCTGGAGTCGCTGTTGCACGGCAGACTCGACGACGCGGTGTTCCCACGGCGCCCTACGTCCTCGCCAACCCGGTGCTCTGCCGGTGGCACCTGACGCGGCCCGCCGCCTCGGAGCGGCGCTCGACGAACCGACCGACCCCTTCGGGGTGCACGGCATCACCAAGGTCGACGACATGCTGGAGGGCGACACCGGTTGTGTCGCAACCCGGGTCACGGCGATGGAATTGCGCTGCATCGGCGGGTTCACCCTTCGAACCCGACTCCGTCGAGAGCGCCCACGGCCGGGAACCGGTACAGCCGCCATCGCCTCTTAAGGGCGGAGCGGGCTGGGCGCCTTCGGCCGTCCCGGAACTTCGATCAAGCGACTGTGAGCTCGCCCCGAGCCGGCCGGGCCGAACCCCACAGCCCGTGAGCACCGTCCGGACGGGGACGGTGGGCGCCAGGACTTCGAGGAGGAGAAGGAGACCATGAGCGGCGTACTGGTTCACCTGCCGTCGGACGGAAGGGTGGAGATCACGCCCGTGTCGGAGCCGGTGAGCCTTCGGCTCGGTCCGGGGGACGTCGCCCGCTTCGGGCGCGGCTCCGCGTCCGTCCCCGTCGATCTGCGGATCGCGAATCCGGCAGTGTCCCGGCTCGCCGGAGAGATCCGGGTGACGGAGGACCACTGGCAGTTGAGCAACCTCAGCACGAACCAGACCTATCTGGTGGAGAACCCTGAAGGGGCGGGGGAATATTTCAGGGTCCCGCCCCGCAGGGCCGGAGCCCCCGTGCCCTTCGAGTTCGCACGTGTCCTCCTGCCTACCCGGGGTTCCGCCGTGAGTTTCCAGGTGTTCGCCCCCGACCACGTGTACCTCTGCGCGAACGGCATGGAGAGCTTGACGGGCACCGGGACGCTCGCCGGCTTCTCCCTGGACGAGACCTCCACGTACTTCCTCGTCCTGGTCGCGCTGTGCGAGCCGCGGCTGCGCGACGAGTCCACAGTGGCGGTGGCGACCACGCCGCAGATCGTGGAGCGGCTGCGGAACCAGCCGGGCTGCGAGCGGCTGACCAACCGGGCGGTCAGCTCCCACATCGACTATCTGGCGGACGAAAAGCTGCGGATCACCGCCCCGGCGACGACCGGACCGGCTCAGGGCATGCGACGCAACGGCAAGCGGGAGGCGGTGGCGGGACTCGCCCTGCGTTTTGGGCTTGTGCGCGAGGAGCACTTGGTGCTCCTGCCGTCGAGGAGATCGTCGCTCCACCGGACGGTGGTGGCGGAAGGGTGAGCAGCGGCTCCGTGGAGGTGGTTCCACGCGGCTACCGGGTCGGTGAGTGGGAGGTCACCGGCCTGATCGGGGCCGGTGGATGGGGGACGGTGTACGCGGCCAGGCGCGCCGGCGATCCGGACGGCGGCGGTGACGGCGGGCACGGCGGCGACGGGAACGGCGGCGACGGGAACGGCGGCGACGGGAACGAGGGCGGGTCGGCCGCGCACGGGGAGACGGCCCCGTCGGAGGTCGCCCTCAAGTTCCTGCCCACGGCCGGGCTCGCGCCGCGACAGGCGCGCGGGCTGGTGGAGGCCGCCCGGCGCGAAACCGAGCTCAGCCGGCGCACCCGGCATCCCCGACTGATCCGACAGTTCGACTCCATCACGCTCGGCGAGTCCGCCGGTTCGGCCTTCGACGGGGCCGTGGTGCTCGTCATGGAGCGGGCCGAGCGAAGTCTGCGCGAAAGGCTGGAGGCTTCGTCTCCCTCCGGTCGGGGCGGCCCCTCGTCGCCCGCTGCCCGATCCTCCAGCCCGTCCGGCGAAGTGCCGCTGTCGGCGCGGGAGGGAGCGCGGCTGCTCACCGAGGTCTGCGAAGGGCTGGCGCACCTGCACGGACTGGGCTGGGTGCACGGGGACCTCAAGCCCGACAACGTCCTGATCATGGCGGACGGTTCGGCACGGTTGGCGGATTTCGGCCTCTCGGTGGAGCTGACCGGCACCCACGCCTACATCCCGCCCCTGGGCACCCCGGACTACCTGCCGCCGGAACGCTGGCAGGCGTCGCTGGGCGAACGGGGCGTACAGGTGCGGCAGAGCACCGACATCTGGGCACTGGGCGTGATGATCCACCAGGTCTTCACCGGAGGTGCCTCGCCGTTCCCCGGGGCGACGCCTGCGGCCCGCGGAGCCGCCGCCCAGGAGTACGCCGACGGACGCGCACCGCTGCGCATGGACCTGCGCGTGCCGCCCTTCTGGCGCGATCTGGCGGCCGACTGCCTCAGTCCGGCACACGCCGACCGTGCCGCGCACACCGTCGAGAGCCTGCTGGGCCGTATCCGGGCCGAGCAGGAGCGGTCCGCAGCGCCTCCAGGGGCCCGGAACAGGCACACGATCCTGGCAGCCGCCGCGCTGATCGTGGCGGCGGGCGGCGTGGGCTCCGTCGGATGGCTCCAGTACGACGACGACGAGCGGTCACCGGGCAGCGGCTCCGGGTCCGGGCGAGGCGGTGCGACGGCGAGCATCGTGCCGAACGCACCCCTCAAGGTGTACAACGCCGAGCGGTCGTGTCACCGGCCCGGCGAGCGGGACAACCTGTGCAGCCTCGGACTCGCGATCGACCCCCTGCTGCCGTACGACATCGACAACGTCGTGCTGACCAGAGTGTGGGACGGTGACGTCCTGACCGCCGACTGCCAGCTCGCCCAAGGGACGCCGGTCGCCGACGAGGCGGGCACGCGCTCGGTGCGGTGGTACAGGGTGCGCCTCACGGCGGAGAAGGGCCGGACCACGGCCTGGCTGCCGGCGGTGCGGACGAAGGATCGTCCAGCACTGGCGGAGTGCCCGGCCCGGCCCTCTCCGGGCTGACGCCGGTCAGCACAGCCGGATGTCACGCCCCTCGTTGTCCTTCGCCTCGTCATTGCCCCAGCGTTGGAGGTAGTACGCGGAGACGTACGCGCGGCCCGAGCCGCCCGGCACCACCTGGTCGAGGTCGGTGAGCAGCCACCAGTGGTTGTAGGAGTTCCCCACGCGCACCTCGTCGCCCAGCTTCTTGCACAGGACGTAGTTGGTGCCCTTGAGCAGCTTGCCCTGCACCGCACAGCGGGGGCTGGTGTCGCCGACGCAGTCGACCGCCGCGTAGCCGGGGGCGTCGGCGAAGGTGTCCACCCAGAACCGCTCCGGAGCGGGGTCGCCGCCGCAGGCGTTGGTGCTGGTGACTTGGGGGAACGGCCCGGAGGGGGAAAGCCGGTACTCGGTGCCCTGGAGCACCGGGTGCACCATCTCGTCCGTCTCGCCGTTGTTGTCGCCGTTGGTGTCGTACAGCTGCTCGTAGTGCAGGTGCGCCGAGGTGGTCCCGACCAGTCCGAGCCTGCCGAGCGGCGTACCCGAGGAAACCTGCTGGCCCAGACGCACGTCGATGCGGTCCATATGCAGGTACACCGAGAACCAGCCGCCTCCGTGATTGATCTCCAGGCCTCCGGGTTCGAAGAACTCGGTGACCGTGCCGGCGGCCGAGGCGACGACCGAAGCACCGAGGGTCTGCCCCCCGACGCGGTACATGTCGAGTTTCTTGTCGTCGGGAGCGTGTCCCTGGTACGTCTGCAACTGCCAGGTCTCGCCGCAGGCGAAGGGCAGCCGGAAGTCTGGCCGGGCGCCGGCGGTCGCCTGCGTCGGCGTGGCGGCCGCCGGGGCCGCACCGGAAGCCGCCCATAACCCGAACACCGCGAGGACGGCCGCGACGACGAGGACGTACGGCTTGGGCAGCGTCGACCCGAAGGCGCGTCTGCTGCGGGGTGTGCGCATGGAATCCCTCCTTGCCCGCCCGGCTCCGTGCCGGGCGGTCGTTTCGTACGGTGATCCGGGGCGGGCCGGGCGGCCCGGACGGGGGGCGTCAGCAGTGCTGCGGTGACGCCCCCGGTCGCCTCGCCCTGGGGTGGATGCCGCTGCCATGGCCGACTCCGCCCGCGTTCAGCGGCAGCTGAATCCACTTGTCGTTCGTGTGTCCCTCGGCCGTGACCGTCTGGCCGGTCGTTTCGCCGGACCGGACTCGTTGGCGCGAACCCTGCTCCGCCTGAGCCCCGGGCGGCCCCTGTGGAGGGTCGCGCCACAACTCGCGCCGGGCGGGCGGGTTCCCGTAGGCGTCTCTGGTGTTCCCCGGGCCGACGTCCCACACCGGCACCGTCTCGCAGCTGCCCTTGCGGCACACCCACACGGGAGACAACCGGTGAGTGGGTCCCGAAGCGGCCACCTTGACGCCGGCCTGGGGCGGCAGGGCCGGCTGCTGCTGAGGGACCACGAGGTTTTGCCGCCCGGGACTCCACGGAAGGTAAGGCGGACCTCGACGACGGAGACATTCCGTGCCGGCCGCACCGCGCCCGCGCCCTTCGCCTCGCGCCACACGGTCCAGTTTCCGGGGTGGTCACTGCCGCGCAGTGCGCGGTCCTTGACGGCTTTTGCTCGGCGTCGGCGAGGAGACCGTTCTCCGGGTCGGCCGGCTCGGCGTGTATGCGCGTGGCCTGGACCGGCGCGCCGGGTGCGGCCAGGGCCGAACAGGCCGTGGCGAGCAGCAGGGCGAGTGCGCCGGAGGTCATTGCCGGGCATGGTCGACTCCGTCGCTGATGAGACGATACGAAGGCGCATCAAGTCACTGCGGCCAAGGCCGGCCCCACTAGGGCGTGCGTCCCGGTGGGGCCGACGGTCGCCGTGTCAGCAGCGCCGCAGGCCATACCTGCTCGGGTCGGCGTCGAACCAGCTGGGAGTGAACACCCAGTCGGCCGGCACATAGCCCTCCCGCCCGTCGCTGCTCCAGTCGGGCACCGTGCGGTACCAGGTCGTGTTGCCGCCGCCGTGCAGTCCGCCCGGCGACCAGCAGGTGAAGTAGCTGAACGTCGACTGCAGCAGGCCGGTGATGGGACTTTCGTGGAACGGCTCCGCCCGGGTCGGCGCCGATCCACTGTTCCCGCACCACAACCGATTGTCGTGAGCGCGCACGCCGCACTCGGCCGCTGCTGCTGCTGCCGATGGTGCCGACGTCGCGGCCTGCGCCGAGGGCGCGGCCAGGATTCCGGTCAGCGCGGCGGCCACCGTGACAGATGCCGCGGTTGCCTTGAGGGGTTTCACGATCATGATTTCTCCTTCGTCGTCTACGGGCGCCTTCCGAGGCAGGGCTGTGCCCGGACAGGTTCCGGCCGCGTTCGCGCGCCATGAGATCGCCGTCACCGGGGCCTCGCCACCGTGGCTTGGACCGGTGCCTGGAAGGTATCCGTGGCACCACAGGAAGCGGCATCCGGAAGATTCCGGAGTGACACGCTTCCGGTGACAAGCCGTCAGCCTCTCCCCGGTGCGGCGGCGAGCTGTCCGCCGTGCCTCCGCGGTGGGAGAGCGCCGGGCAAGTCGAAGATCACGAAGTACGCCAGCCGGGCAGTCCATGCCGCAAGATGGCCTCGTCACCCCCGTGACCCGCGTCGGCAAGGAGACCAACGACCTTCGCGTATACGCCAGTTGAACACTTCGCGTGCTGCTGTCCGGGCTGCCGGAGCGTCCTTGAGCTGACGCGCTTGTGAGAACGGAGACAGGCGGGCGACGACCGTCACGGCAGTCCCCGGGTTACCACCGCGTCCCGTGCGGCCGGTCGCAGTCCCCCACAACCCCTGCTGGGGCTCCACGCAAGGTCTGTGCTCTGCCTGGGAGGCCCGACTCAGGACAAGTCGGCCGTCCGGTGTCAGGACGCGGCCAAGTTCGCGCAGGGCCGCGCCTCGGTCACGCGCGCGGCCGAGTGCGTCCACGCACACGACGCCGTGAGCGCTGAATTCGGGCAGGCCGGCGTCTTCCAGGTCTTCGCCGCGGAAGACCGCCTGATCGGCGCCCGTACTGCAGAAGTCGGCGCGGCGGTCCGTGGCTTGGCCCACGGCGGCGAGGGGAGTCCGGTCGCCGGCTGGGCCGCCATCATCGCCCAGCCGTCGTCCCGCACCCGCGGGGGCAGCTCGCGCCGCGCCTCCCGCTGCGTACCGTCGCTTCAGCCAACGTGACGCGCCCGGGGGCGAGTCCGGCGAAGGACGGCATCGGGTTCAGGCGGTGGGGCGGGTATGCACGCTGACGGCGTAGCCGCCGCCTGGACGGTAAGGGTCGCCGGCCCAGGTGGCGAAGCGCTGCCGCAGCGTCAGTCCGGCCCTCGTGCACCAGTGGTCGAACTCCGTCAGCGTCACTGTCGGTTCCGGCAGTGGCAGGTGTTCCGCGTCCAGTCCCATGCCGGTGATCAGCAGTCCGCCGGGGCGCAGTACGGCGGCGAGTTGCCGCACAACAGCTGGTTCGGTACCGGGTGCCAGCAAGGGGATGACGTTCCCGGCGGCGAGCGCGAGGTCGAAGCCGGGTTCCAGACCGAGGCTGTCCAGGTGTGCCAGGTCACCGTGGAGCCATTCTTGCGTAGGGGCGTCGCGGCGGGCGACGGCGAGCATGGAGTGGTCGACGTCCACGCCCGTGCAGAGGTGCCCCAGCTCGGCGAGTCGGATCGCGATCCGCCCGGTGCCGCAGCCGGCATCGAGAATCCGGGCGGCAGGTTTCAGCAGCGCGTCGCAGAAGGCGGCTTCGCCGTGGATGTCGTGGCCTGATTCAGCGAGCCGCGCAAACCGCCGGGCGTACTCCTCTCCGGCTTGTCCGCCTGTCAGTTCCGCCCAGCGGTCGCCTTGGCTGCTCATGGTCTGCGTGCCTTCCGGTAGACGGGACGAGGACGGTGCCGTCGCCTTGCTCACCGCCTCCACGCGGCGAGCAGCACAACCCTAACCAGATCAACGCGGCGAACACCTGCTCGCTCACGCCCGCCCCCACGGGGTGCAGCCCAGGTTCGGGACAGAACGCCTAGGGGGCTTCTGATGGATCTCGGTGGGAGAAGGAGCGGCGTTCGGTGCGTGCTCTCGGTGTGCCGGGCGAAAGCCCT
>NZ_JBFAKW010000194.1:0-12593 GCF_040655955.1 Streptomyces sp. NPDC050263
CCTCGTACTGGACGTACTTGGGCTTTCGGCCGGTGCGGCGAGAGTGCGTGCCGGGCGTCGCGACGGGGCGAACGTTGCCTGCCGCGGCACTAGAGGCTCAGGGTGAAGAGGAGCCCGATCACCGCCAGGAAACTCATCCCCCGCGCTGATCGATCGGACACTCTGTGAGTTCTACTGGCTCCGTCGGGCAACTCCAGCCCGCCCGCCACGGTAACGCCGCGATCTAAGGCTTGAGGGCGAGCGTGCTTTCTGCACCTGGGCCGTGGTCGAGGTCCTCCGCGCCGCTGGTATCCGCATCGAGAAACTGCTCGAACCCAGCCACCACAGCCTGGTCCAATACCGGCTGCCGCCGGCCACCCCCTACGCGGCGTGCGTGCAGGCACCCGTGTCTGACTGGTCCGAAGACTGGCCGCTCTTGGTGTCAGCTGCTGTAGAGGGTGGGCAAATCGACCAGGAGGAGGTCGTCACGACGGTCGGCCAGGTCGACCAGGTCGGGGTAGAAGCCGTGCAGTGAGTACAGGGCCAGAGTGGCGGCAGCGGTGTCGTACCCCTGATCGGCGAGTAGGGCACGGATGCGTTCCAGGCGTTCCAGGTCACCGGTCCCCCGGCGGGCGGCGGTCGCCTTGGCCTCGCCCAGCAGCGCGATCCTCGCGCGGGGAGCCTGCGGGCGCTCGCCGGCGGCCAGGGCGATGACGTCGACCTCGTGCTTCGTCCGGGCGGCCTGGTCGGCGACCTCGGTGGTGCCCACCGGCCCGGGTAGTCCGCCGGGCAGCAGGGTGTGGGCGTAGCGGCGGGTGAAGTCGCGGGCCAGGTCCTCGAAGTGCGGTCCAAGGATCTTGGAGTTGAAGGTCGGTGCGGCCTGCTGCCACACCTGCTCGGCGAAACCCTGCTCCACAGCGCCGGCCTGTGGCAGGGTGACCAGCTGATTGAAGCGGATGACCGGGTCGGCGAGTGTGATGCCCGGGTGCCGGTGCCGGGCACGCAGGATGTCCTGCTCTCGCCGGATGTAGCCAGTCGACTCCAGCACACCGAGGGGGTGGGCGACGGCGTTGCGCGGGCGCTCCAGGGCGGCGCCGATCTTGCTGGGGGTGGTGGCGCCCTGCGCGATCGCGGTGAGGATGTCGTAGTACAGCGTGTGCTGCGTGATCCTCGGGTCCTCGCGCAGCAGGTACTCGGTCTCGGTACGCGAGTACACCGCACGTCCCGGATCGAGCAGCGTCCGGGTAAGCCAGGTGTCGAAGCCGTCGTCGGGATGCGGACGGGCAGCCACCGGCCGGTAGCCGGGGGCTCCGCCGAGGACCGAGTGCACCTTCAGCGCCGTCAGCGGGTCGGTGATCTGCCAGAAGTCCCGGCTGTCGCGGTAGTCGAAGGCCCCCAGCCGTAGATCGACCACTGCACGTCCCCGCAGCGGCTTGGTCCCCGAGAGCAGTTCGTGCATGACGCTCATCGTCGAGCCGCACAGGATCAGCCGAGGTCCCGGCCCGGCACCGGGCCGGGCGCCGCGCTGGCGCTCGTCGTAGAGATGCTGCAGCAGTCCCGGGATCTCGGGCGAGTGCTGGAGCAGATACGGCAACTCGTCGATCACCAGGAGCGGGTGTGCCGAACGGGCGGTCACCTCAAGGGCGTTGGACAGGACGTCACGCCAGTCGGTCAGGCGCAGGCTCCCTGTCCGCAGGCCGGCGTGGGCGGCGACCGCGTCACTGAACCGCTGGATCGCAGGAAGTCGCCCCTCCTCCCGGACCGCTGTGACGTACAGGCCGCCGACCTGCTCGGACAGGGCCTGCAGAAGGTACGACTTCCCATGCCGCCGCCGCCCGGACACGATGCCGAGCCGCATCGCCGGGTCCGGATCAGTGACGAATTCCGCGAGCAGATCCCACTCCCGGTCCCGGTCGACCACGTCCTCCGGCTTGGCCGGCAGGCTCTTCTTCACTCACCCTCCTGCACCCCGACTACGACGAATTTCGTCTAGGTCTACTTCGACAGAAAGCGTCGTACTGGAGTTCTCCTTGGCCTCGGCAGCCGACCTCGGGGGATTGGGCGGGATGACGCGACCGATGGAATCCCCGGATTCAAGCGCCCCGTCGCACCCATCGATGGGCACGAAGCAGCACCCTCCAGCAGCGAGACATCCACTTCTCGCGCGACAGCCCGCAGGGGCCGAGCCGACGGTTGGCCGCGTGGCCGACGCGTGACCAGTAGCGGCCAGGAACGGTCAGAAACACCTGGACGGGGGCTGGACCAGGCGGTAAACGAAAACCTGCATCCAGACGACAAAATGCCTGCTCAGAGGCCCTTTATGACCCAGGAAGGCCAGGGGTGGCGGCTTCGGCCGTTGCCTTGGCACAAGGAGTTACTTGCCCGTCGCCCTGTCCGAGGCCCCGTTCGCGGTCTCGTTCGTCGGCCTGTCCGCGGCCTTGTGGGTGGCCTCGGGCCTCTGGGGCTTCGCGGACTTCTCGGGCTTCGCGGACTTCTCTGCGTTCGGCGTCTTCTCGGCCTTCGGCCCGCCCTGCGCCGCGCAGTACGCCGGGACGTTCTCCTCGCCGCCCGCCGCCGTGACCAGCCGCTGCCAGGCCGTCGAGTCCAGCGCCTTGCCCGTCCCCCGTACGTTCTCGTAGGCGCGGCAATGGGCTTCGGTGTCCTTGGCGTTCGCGGGGCGCTCGCGGCCGGCGGGGGCGTCCGGGGCCCCGGAGGGGGCGGCGGACCGGGCCTCGGACGCCGTCGCCGTCGCCTCGGGGCGACGGGCGTCGCCGTCGCCGCCGTCCGTGGCGGAGCCGATCGCGGCGTACGCGGCGCCGCCCAGTGCGAGGCCGGCGACCGCCACGGAGAGCGTGGTCCGCAGCGAGCGGGCGGTGTGCCGGGCCGCCCGCGGCCGCCAGTCGTCCCGGCGCCGGGTACGGGCGGCCCGGAGCGCGCCCTCGTCACGGGCCGTCCGGAACGCGGCGACGGCCCGCAGCTCGCCGGTGTCCCGTACGGCGTCCGGGGCGTCGCTCTCGCGCAGGGCCGCCGCGAGCAGCGCCTCCACTTCGCCGTGCGGTCCGGATCCGGCGTCGCCAGGGTGCGCACGCCGACGGCCGCGGTCCGCGCCGCCGCTCATCCGTTCACCCATGTCCGCGTCCGCCTCTGTCCGGTTCGTTCTCTGTTCGGTTCGTTCGCGTGATTGCCCGTGAAAATGTTCGTGGGAACCTTCGTCGGAACGTTCGCCGTTCCTGATCGATACGGGCCGTGGCCGCCGCCGTTCACCTCGACTCCCCCAGCGTCCGGGGGCCGTCATCCGTCACACCTTCGCCCGCGCCGTCACCCGCGTCCTCGACGCCGAGCTGGCGGGCGAGCCGTTTCAGACCCCGGTGCGCGGCCGTGCGGACCGCGCCGGGGCGCTTGCCGAGGACGCGGGCGGCGGCGGGGCCGTCCAGCCCGACCACGACCCGCAGCAGCACCGCCTCGGCCTGGTCGCGCGGCAGCCCGCGGACCAGGTCCAGGGCACGCTCGGTGGACAGGGACTCCAGTGCCTGGTCGTGGGTGCTGTGCGGCCCGGGCAGGTCGAGGACGGCGTCCTGCTCCAGCACCGCCGAGCGCGGCCGCACCCGCAGCCGCCGCAGGTGGTCGAGGGCCCGGTGCCGGGCGATGGTCGCGGTCCAGCCGCGGAAGCCGGCACCGTCGCCCTTGAACCGGCCGAGGTCCCGGGCGATCTCCAGCCAGGCGTCGGAGGCGACGTCCTCGGCGTCGTCGCCGACGATGCCGCGCACATAGCCGAGCAGTCCGGGCTGCACGATCCGGTACGCGACGGCGAACGCCGCCTCGTCGCCGTCCTGGGCCCGTGCCACCGCCGCGCCCAGTTCCCCGTCGTACGGCTGTGCGCGCCGGGGTTCCCCTCCCTGGCCCAAGACTGTCCTCGTTCGTACGGAGTTCGTTGCGGGCGCGCGACTCCCCCGCCGGACGCCGGGTCCTGACGCGGCCGCGCTCCCACGGTCATCAGCGCCGGACCACACAGAAGTGTCACAGCGTGCGCACCCTTCGCTCGGCCGGGGAGCGCCGGATCGGCTCTCCCCAGTCCCAGCGGACGGCGCCCGCGAAACATCACAGGACGCCCCCGCGTCCCCTCGTCTCATCTCATCGCGTCCCGGCACAGCAGCCGTAGCGATCCGTGGCCGCCGAAGCAGCGGCGGGCCTCGTCGAGGGGTTCCCACAGGCGGCCGTCGGGGGTGCGGACCCAGTGGTCGCCGCCCGCGGCCCACCACTCGGCGCCGGTCTGCCGGACGATCACCTCGCCGGCATAGGCGCCGAGCCCGCGCAGGGTGTCCGCCGCGGCGGCGTAGGGCGTGGCCGCGCGCCGCAGGTCCTCGATCAGGCGGTCGACGCGCCACAGGCTCTGCGCGGAGTGGTCGAGGTGGCGCCGCATGCCGTCGGGCGCGGCGGCCACCGCCTCCGCGGCCCACCGCACGGGTCTCGTCGCGGCGGAGGGGCGGGGCGGCGGCGGTCCGGTCTGCTCGGTCGTCGTACGCGTCACACTCAGAAGAGCGAGGTCAGGCCGTGTTTTGTCACTCGCGTCCGGGCCCTCCCCGAGACCGGCGCAGAACCGGCCCGGCTCCCCCGCACGACGAGCACAGAAGTGATGCTTCCGCGCTCCCGTGCGCTCCTTGAGTGATGAGCGCGTACCTCCAGCTCCGCGCCGTGCCGCCTGCGGCACTGCGCAACAGCGCGACCTGGCTGCGGAAGCTGTTCGACGACGACCAGGACACCGTGCGGAACCGGATGAACCGGCACCGCGCGCGGACCCTCGACGGCCGCTACGGCGACCACCAGCTGCTCTACCCCGACGCCCCTGTCGTGCTCGGCGGGGAGCACGTCCACCGGGCCGGTTCGAAGGAGCCGCCGTGCGTGCTGCTGACGGTGGCCCAGACGATCCGGGTCGCCGGCTTCCTCGCGGAGAGCGACTTCGACGACCTGTGGCGCCCGGCCCGTGCCGAGCTGCTCCCCCGCTACGGCGGCGCGGCCGAGGAGACCCGCACCCGGGCCGCCTTCGCCTCGGCGCACCGGGAGCTGACGGCCTTCTACACCGCGACCGCCCGGCACCGGGACGCCGTCGTCAAGCGGCTGATGCCCGTGCCATGAGCAGCCCGGCCCCGCTCACCTACGTCCCCTGGCCCGCCGGGACACCACCGCGCGCAGCACCCGGCGGCCCTCCGTGGACACCTCCAGCGCCCGGCGCAGTCCGCCCGCGCCGTGGCCGGCGAGCACTTCCAGGACGGTGATCTGGCGGCGCAGTTCGGCGGCGACGAGGGGCGACATGCCCTCCGTACGGCCTTCGCGGCGGGAGTCGACCGGGGAGGCGTCCACGGGCCGGTCGAGGAGGCGGTGGATCTGGAGCGAGGCGACGGAGCAGGCGTCGGCCCACATCCGTACGCCGGCGTCGAAGCGGTCGTCCGGGGCGGCGGCCAGCATCCGGCGGACGAGCAGCACGGCCTCGTCGCCGTCCTCCCCGGGGCACTCCAGCCGGCCGCGCGCCTGCTCCAGCAGCTCGCCCCAGTCGGCGGCGTCGGAGGATTCCGTGAGGTTTCCCCACAGGGGTCGGAGGATGTCGTCGTCGCCCCCGAGCAGCGGCACGCACCGATCCAAACAAGCCAGCCCGCTGGCGGCCAGTCCGCGTTCGTCGGCCTGAGCGATCAGTTCCACCAGGCTCATCCACGCCTCCCTCGCCAGGGCGCCGACCTTAACGGAGCCCGCACTTCCCCTTACTGCGTGCGACGGGCCGGGAGTGTCACAGGCGAGGTTTCGGCCAACCGTGACTTCAGCCCGGACGTCAGTCCGCGCTTCAGTCCGGGCGTCAGTCCGCGCTTCAGTCCGGGCGTCAGTCCGGGCGTCAGTCCGGGCGTCAGCCCAGCCGTCCCGCCAGCGCCTTGAACTGCGTCCAGGTCAGGTCCGGAGTCCCCGCGTCCCACAGCTTCTGCGAGGTCGCCCGCAGCGGCATCCGGATGCCGGCGGCGACCTGCGCCTGCGTCTGGGAGTTCGCGAGGTCGCACCAGACCGCGAGGGAGCCGCCGAGGATCTGGGCGTCGTACTTCGCGGCCACCGGCGTCGTGCCGCGCAGCACCCGCGGGGTCCACTGCTCGTAGATGCGCTGCCCGGTCGGGTAGACGAAGGTCTGCGGCTCGCCGAGGACGTAGTACAGGTACTCGTCGTTGTAGTTGAGCACCTTGCGCCCGGCGCTCAGGTACTCCACCGGCTTCCGCGCCCCGATCTCCTTGCCCGTCCAGTACGCGACGACGAGGTCGGAGGCCGGCTTCACCGACGTCCCGCGGAAGAAGCCGTCGTTCCACACCCGCATGGTCCGGTCGTGGGCGCGGGCGGTGTCGGCGCGGTCGTTGAGCCAGCCGGTGGCGAGGTCGGCGACGCCCGCGCCGGCGCCGTACCGGGCCGTCGCGGCGGCGGCGAGCTGGGGGTAGGAGGCGGCGGGGCTGGACACGGTGAGGGCCTGGTACTCGTCGCCGCCGAGGTGCCAGTAGGCACCGGGGAACAGTCCCGCGTATTCGTTCAGCAGGTCGTCGAGGAGGTTCGCGGAGGCGTCCTTGGAGATGTCGATCGCCCCGCGGGTCGCCGACCCGCTCGCGTTGCGCAGCCGGAGTTCGGGGTGGGCGGCGAGGACGGCCCCCAGGTGCCCGGGCGAGTCGATCTCGGGCACGACGGTGATGTGCCGCTGCGCCGCCAGGGCGACGATGCTCTTCACCTGCGCCTTGGTGAGGTGCTCCTTGGCGACGATCTCCGGGTGGGTGTCGGACTCGATGCGGAAGGCCTGGTCGTCGGAGAAGTGCAGGCCGAGCTGGTTGAACTTCAGGTCGCCGAGCTCGCGCACCCGGTCCTCGATCCAGGCGGCGCTGAAGTTCTTGCGCGCGATGTCCAGCATGAACCCGCGCTGCGGCTTGGCCGGCTGGTCGCGGACGACGCCCTCCGGCGCCGTACCGCCGCTGTGCACTTCCTGCTTGAGGGTGCGGGTGCCGTAGAAGACGCCCGTGTCGGAGGGCCCGCTGACGGTGACCCGCCCGCCCTGCACGGTCATCGTGTACGACTCCGGGTTCGCGCCCTCGTCGTCGTTGAGCGCCAGCCGCAGGTCACCGGCGCGCACGTCGTCCTTCTCGCCCGCGTACGTCATTCCCAGCTCGCCCGCGATCAGCCGTCCCTCGTCGACGAGCCGGGAGTCGCTCACCACGACGCGCTTCGCGGTCGCCGGACGCCAGCCGGGGCCGCGCGCCGGGGTGTGGGAGCGGACGGCGGGGATGGTGCGAGGGGTGGTGGACAGCGCGTAGGAGCGGCTGGGCGTCGGGCTCGCGGCCGTGGCGGCGGCCGAGGTTCCCGCGGAGGTCGCGGCGGCGGCCTGCTGGGAGGCGGCCGACCCGGCCGGAGTCCCGTCGCCGCCTCCGGAGCCGGACGAGGCCCACAGCCCCGTCCCCACGCCGACCGCGGCGACCAGCCCGCCTGCCAGCAGCGCCCGGGGGACGACCCTCCGCCGCGACTTCTGCCGGTCTTTCCGATGCCTGTGCCTGCTCACTCCGCCAACCGTACGACGCTCATCCGGCGCAGGCGCGCCGAAGACCGCGCGATGGAGTCCATGACACGTTCTGAAACTCTCTCGTTCGGGTGAAATTCAGGCATCCGTCAGACACGTACTGACCGCTCTCGGTAACGTGACGACACATCTTTCACTGCATCCCCTGCCACCTCACTCGTGACGCGAGGATCCACGCTGCCTGCGCACCGCCTTTCCCACCTCTCCGGACGCCTCGCCATACCGGCACAGACCCGGACCTCACCCGCACCTCTGCTGGACGGCTTCAACTCCGCCTCCGCCGACGCGGCGCACCGCACCCTCCTCGCCTGCCTGCGCAGCCTCCGCTGGGCCCGCCGCGTGGCGGACCACCGCCCCTACCCGACGCTCGAGGCCCTCCTGGCCGCCTCCGACGAGGCCGCCTACGACCTGACCCCGGGCGACCTGGCGGAGGCGCTGGCGGCGGAGGACCTGCCCGCACTGCCCGAGGACGCCTACGAGGCGGCGCACATGGCGCTGGGCGCGGCCCACGCGGCCTACGAGGCGAAATTCGGACACACGTTCGTCATCTGCCTGGACGGCGTGCCGCAGGACGAGTCCCTGGACCACATCCTCGAAGCCATCCGATCACGATTGGCAAACGATCCGGAGGACGAGCGGGTCGTGGCAGCAGAGGAACTCCGCAGACTGGCAAAGCAGCGGTTGACCGACTCCCTGAGGGGCGCGGGGCTGTGACATCAGCGGCCGCACGCCGGGGCGTGACCAGCCACGACGGCGCGACACCCGGCCGATAACGGATCACCTCACCCCAGATGCCGCAAACCTCACCCATACGCGTGCCAGTTTGATCACACCGGTACTCCCGGCGTAAGCCCAGCGCCAGCGCGTCGCTACGATGCTGGGGGCCGGAGGACCGTACCCGGCCGGGCCCGTCCGACGCCGAAGCCGGCAGGCCCCAATCCCCGCTCCCGGAGGGTTCTTCCGTGCCGGCTGGAACGCTGTACCGCGGCCGGGAAGGAATGTGGTCCTGGGTGGCTCATCGAGTCACCGGCGTCCTCATCTTCTTCTTCCTGTTCGTACACGTGCTGGACACCGCTCTCGTGCGTGTCTCCCCCGAGGACTACGACAAGGTCGTAGCCACGTACAAGACCCCGATCGTCGCCGTGCTCGAGTACGGCCTCGTCGCCGCCATCCTCTTCCACGCGCTCAACGGTCTGCGGGTCATCGCCGTCGACTTCTGGTCGAAGGGCCCGCGCTACCAGAAGCAGATGCTCTGGAGCGTCGTGGGCCTGTGGCTCGTGCTGATGCTCGGGGCGATCTACCCCGTCCTCGGGCACGCCGCTCGTGAACTGTTCGGGAGCTGACACCGATGGCCACCACTGAAACCACCGCAGCCGGCATCGGCCCCGTCGAGGACGGCTCCGTCTACGACGTGGACAACCCGGCGCCCTTCATCGAGGCCCCGCGCAAGCGCACCAAGAAGACCCCGAAGTCCACCCGGGGCAACTTCGAGATGGCCGCATGGCTGTTCATGCGCCTGTCCGGCGTCGTCCTGGTCGTCCTGGTCCTGGGCCACCTGCTGATCCAGCTCGTACTGGACGGCGGCGTCTCCAAGATCGGCTTCGCCTTCGTGGCCGGCCGCTGGGCAAGCCCCTTCTGGCAGCTCTGGGACCTGCTGATGCTGTGGCTCGCGATGCTGCACGGCGCCAACGGCCTGCGCACGGTCATCAACGACTACGCGGAGCGCGCGAACACCCGGCTGTGGCTGAAGGGCCTGCTCTACACCGCCACGGTGTTCACCATCCTGCTGGGCACGCTGGTGATCTTCACCTTCGACCCGAACATCCGCTAGGCACGGGGTTGCGAGAATCATGAAGATCCACAAGTACGACACCGTCATCGTCGGCGCGGGCGGCGCCGGTATGCGCGCCGCGATCGAGTCGACGAAGCGCAGCCGCACCGCCGTGCTGACCAAGCTCTACCCCACCCGGTCCCACACGGGCGCCGCGCAGGGCGGCATGGCCGCCGCGCTGGCCAACGTGGAGGAGGACAACTGGGAGTGGCACACCTTCGACACGATCAAGGGCGGTGACTACCTGGTCGACCAGGACGCCGCCGAGATCCTGGCGAAGGAGGCCATCGACTCCGTCCTCGACCTGGAGAAGATGGGCCTGCCGTTCAACCGGACGCCCGACGGCACGATCGACCAGCGCCGGTTCGGCGGTCACAGTCGTAACCACGGCGAGGCCCCGGTCCGCCGGTCCTGCTACGCGGCCGACCGCACCGGCCACATGATCCTGCAGACGCTCTACCAGAACTGCGTCAAGCACGGCGTGGAGTTCTTCAACGAGTTCTACGTCCTCGACCAGCTGATCACCGAGGAAGACGGCGTCAAGAAGTCGTCGGGCGTCGTCGCGTACGAGCTCGCGACCGGCGAGATCCACGTCTTCCAGGCGAAGGCCGTGATCTACGCGTCCGGCGGCACCGGCAAGTTCTTCAAGGTGACGTCGAACGCGCACACGCTGACCGGTGACGGCCAGGCCGCGGTGTACCGCCGCGGGCTGCCGCTGGAGGACATGGAGTTCTTCCAGTTCCACCCGACCGGCATCTGGCGCATGGGCATCCTGCTGACGGAGGGCGCCCGCGGTGAGGGCGGCATCCTGCGCAACAAGGACGGCGAGCGCTTCATGGAGAAGTACGCGCCGGTCATGAAGGACCTCGCGTCCCGTGACGTCGTGTCCCGCTCCATCTACACGGAGATCCGCGAGGGCCGCGGCTGCGGTCCCGAGGGCGACCACGTCTACCTGGACCTGACGCACCTCCCGCCGGAGCAGTTGGACGCGAAGCTCCCGGACATCACCGAGTTCGCGCGCACCTACCTCGGCATCGAGCCCTACACGGACCCGATCCCGATCCAGCCCACCGCGCACTACGCGATGGGCGGCATCCCGACGAACGTCCAGGGTGAGGTCCTCAGCGACAACACCACGGTCGTCCCGGGTCTGTACGCGGCCGGCGAGGTCGCGTGCGTGTCGGTGCACGGCGCGAACCGGCTGGGCACCAACTCGCTGCTGGACATCAACGTGTTCGGCAAGCGGGCGGGCATCGCGGCGGCGGAGTACAGCCAGCGGGCCGACTACGTCGAGCTGCCGGAGAACCCCGCGCAGCAGGTGATCGACCAGGTGGAGCACCTGCGCGCCTCCACGGGCACCGAGCGGGTGGCGGTCCTGCGGCGCGAGCTGCAGGAGACCATGGACGCGAACGTCATGGTGTTCCGCACCGAGCAGACGATCAAGACGGCGGTCGAGAAGATCGCCGAGCTGCGCGAGCGCTACCGGAACGTGTCGATCCAGGACAAGGGCCGCCGGTTCAACACGGACCTGCTGGAGGCCATCGAGCTGGGCAACCTGCTCGACCTGGCCGAGGTCATGGCGGTGTCGGCGCTGGCCCGCAAGGAGTCCCGCGGCGGTCACTACCGCGAGGACTACCCGAACCGCGACGACGTCAACTTCATGCGCCACACCATGGCGTACCGCGAGGTCGGCGACGACGGCAGCGAGACCGTCCGTCTCGACTACAAGCCGGTCGTGCAGACCCGCTACCAGCCGATGGAGCGTAAGTACTGATGGCAACCCCTGTTCTGGACAAGGCGGACGCGGCCGGCCAGCCCGAGCCCGGCTTCGCCGACTCTCCCTACATCACGGTCACCCTGCGCGTGCGCCGCTTCAACTCCGAGGTCTCGGCGGAGGCCACCTGGGAAGACTTCCAGCTGGAGATCGACCCCAAGGAGCGCGTCCTCGACGCCCTCCACAAGATCAAGTGGGACATCGACGGCACGCTGACCTTCCGCCGTTCCTGCGCGCACGGCATCTGCGGCTCGGACGCGATGCGGATCAACGGCAAGAACCGCCTGGCGTGCAAGACGCTGATCAAGGACATCAACCCCGAGAAGCCGATCACGGTCGAGCCCATCAAGGGCCTGACGGTCCTGAAGGACCTGGTCGTCGACATGGAGCCGTTCTTCCAGGCGTACCGCGACGTGATGCCCTTCCTCATCACGAAGGACACCAACGAGCCGACGCGGGAACGCTTCCAGACGGCCGAGGACCGCGAGCGCTTCGACGACACGACGAAGTGCATCCTCTGCGCGGCCTGCACCTCCTCCTGCCCGGTGTTCTGGAACGACGGCCAGTACTTCGGCCCGGCGGCCATCGTGAACGCCCACCGCTTCATCTTCGACTCGCGTGACGAGGCGGGCGAGCAGCGCCTGGAGATCCTGAACGACAAGGACGGCGTCTGGCGCTGCCGCACCACGTTCAACTGCACGGACGCCTGCCCGCGCGGCATCGAGGTCACCAAGGCGATCGCCGAGGTGAAGAAGGCGCTGATCACGCGCCGTTTCTGAGTACTTCTGCGCTACGCCCCCGAGGGCCCCGTTTCCCGGTTCTGTGACCGGGGGCGGGGCCCTCGGGCGTTCAAACGCCCCGATCGGGTGAACCTGATCAAGAGGGACATCGGGGTGGCGTCCGGCCTACGATGATGCTCGCGAAACCGGACCACAGGAGGCACCTGATGTCCGCTGCACCCGTCGAGCGGCCTTACGGCGATCGTCCGCTCATCGCGGAAGCCAACCGGCTCATGGAGCGCAACCCGGGCTACCGCGTCGAGATCGTCGGAGGCCAGAACCTCGTGGGCCCAGCGCCGGACGGCCCTCGACCTCCGGGCAAAGGTCACGTCCTACGCCAAGGCCAAGATCCCCGTTTACGTCATCATCGACCGTCGGCATCAGCGCCTCCACGTCTTCACCGAACCGGTCCGGGACAGCTACGCGACCCATCACGTCCACACCGCCGGCGACTCGGTCACGCTGCCCGAATCGATCGGCGGCAAGGTCGTCCTGGACGTGAGCCGGCTGCTGGACGCAGGACGAGCGGAGACGAGCGACTGAGCCTCTGTCACCACTAGTGCCGCGGCAGGCAACGTTTGCCCGTCAAGGAGCGGCGTCCGGTGCGTGCTCTCGGCGTGCCGGCCGGAAGTCCTCGTACTGGACGTA
>NZ_JBFAKW010000195.1:0-12411 GCF_040655955.1 Streptomyces sp. NPDC050263
CGCGGCGTCGCGACGCCCGGCACACCGAGAGCACGCACCGAACGCCGCTCCTTCTCCCACGGAGATCCATCAGAAGCCCCCTAGGAGGCGAACAGCCGCACCGGCCAAGCCGCATGCACCTCCGCCCCGATCTCCAGCAACGGCGCCGACGCCGCCGGCAGCACGTCGACCCCCGCCGCCGGCACCGCCGCCCCCGCGGACACCGCCCGGTCGACCACCCGGTCCAGCTCCGGCGCCAGCCGGGCCAGCGCCGCCGTCGCCTCGAACGGGTCGAGGCTCAGCAGCCGCACCACCGCCGTCGCCGGTCCGCTCACGCTCTCGTAGACCGCGCAGTACGCCGCGTCCGCAGGGCCCAGACCGGCCGCCCTGGCCGTCAGCCCCAGCACCACCGGCTGGTGCGCCCCCTTGGGGAACTCCCGCGCCAGGGCGTCGAGTTCGGCGCTCGGCCAGGTCGCCCGGGCCGCCCGCATCAGCTGTCGGCCCAGTTTCCGCGCGGCTGCCCGCAGCGCCGGGGACGGGGTGCGGGCGTCCGCCGCCGCGTCCAGCGCCGCCGGGTCCGCCCCGGCGGCCGCCGCCGCGGCCAGCGCCGCCGCCACCAGTCCGGTCGTGTGCAGCCTGCCCCGGCAGAAGGCCTCCAGGTCGGCCGCGCCGGTGATCCGGCCCGCCTTCACCGCCGCCTCCGCCCCGCCGGAGTGCGCATGCCCTCCGGCGGGGAAGCGGCCGTCGGCCAGGACGAGAAGTGCTGCCCTTGTCACATCGAATTCCTCACAGCCGTCGCCACCGTCGCCCCCCTCAGAACAGGAAGTAACGCTGGGCCATGGGAAGTTCGGCCGCCGGAGTCGCCTCGACCAGTTCCCCGTCGATGTGCACGGCGAAGCTGTCGGGGTCGACCCGGACGAGCGGCCGGGCGTCGTTCTCCCGCATGTCCGCCTTGGTCACCGCGCGCGTGGACTCGATGGCGACGAACCTCTTGCCCAGCTGGAGCCGCTCCGGCAGCCCGTCCTCGATCGCCAGCGGGGCCACGAAGTTGAACGAGTTGGCGGCGGGGGCGCGGCCGATCGCGCCGAACATCGGACGCGGCAGGATCGGCTGCGGGGTGGGGATCGACGCGTTGGCGTCTCCCATCTGCGCGTAGGCGATCTGGCCGCCCTTGATGACGAGATGCGGCTTGACGCCGAAGAACGCCGGCTCCCACAGCACCAGGTCCGCGAGCTTGCCGCCCTCGACCGAACCGACCTCGCGGGCCAGCCCCTGCGCGAGCGCCGGGTTGATCGTGTACTTGGCGATGTAACGGCGGACGCGGTGGTTGTCCGCCCGGCCGTCGCCCGGCAGCGCGCCCCGGCGCCGCTTCATCACGTGCGCGGTCTGCCAGGTCCGCAGAATGACCTCGCCGACCCGGCCCATGGCCTGGGCGTCGGAGGAGATGATCGAGATCGCGCCGAGGTCGTGGAGTATGTCCTCCGCGCCGATCGTCGAGGGGCGGATCCGCGACTCGGCGAAGGCGAGGTCCTCGGGGACCGCAGGGTTGAGGTGGTGGCACACCATCAGCATGTCGAGGTGTTCCTCGGCGGTGTTCACCGTGTACGGCCGCGTCGGGTTGGTCGAGCTCGGCAGCACGTGCGGCTCGGAGACGACCGTCATGATGTCCGGCGCGTGCCCGCCGCCGGCGCCCTCGGTGTGGTACGCGTGGATGCCGCGGCCGGCGATCGCGGCGAGCGTGTCGCCCACGAACCCGGCCTCGTTGAGGGTGTCCGTGTGGATGGCGACCTGGACGCCCGTCCGGTCGGCGACGGTCAGCGAGGCGTCGATGACGGCCGGGGTCGAACCCCAGTCCTCGTGCAGCTTCAGGCCCAGCGCCCCGCCCCTGATCTGCGACAGCATCGCCTCGTGCGAGACGGTGTTGCCCTTGCCGAGGAAGCCGATGTTCAGCGGGTACTGCTCCATCGCCTCCATCATGCGGGCGAGGTGCCACGGGCCGGGCGTCACGGTGGTCGCCTTCGAGCCCTCGGCGGGCCCGGTGCCGCCGCCGACCAACGTCGTGACGCCCGCGGACAGCGCCTCGTCGGCGATCTGGGGGCAGATGAAGTGGACGTGCGCGTCGACCGCGCCGGCCGTCAGGATCCGCCCGTTGCCGGCGATGATCTCGGTCTCCGGGCCGATCACCAGGTCCGGGTGGACGCCGTCCATCGTGTCGGGGTTGCCGGCCTTGCCGATGCCGGTGATCCGCCCGTCGCGGATGCCGACGTCGGCCTTCACGACACCCCAGTGGTCGACGACGACCGCGCCCGTGATGACGGTGTCGGGCGTGCCGTCTGCGCGCGTAGCGCGGGACTGGCCCATCGACTCCCGGATGACCTTGCCGCCGCCGAAGACGGCCTCCTCACCGGCGAGGCCGGGGCCGCCGCAGCGGTCCTCCTCGATCTCGATCAGCAGGTCGGTGTCGGCGAGCCGGATGCGGTCACCGGTCGTCGGGCCGAACAGGTCGGCGTACGCGCCGCGCGAGATCTCAGGCATCGAGAGCACCTCCGGTCTCCCCGCGCAGACCGGGCACGACCCGGGCGCCGGCCAGGGGGACGAGTTCGACGTCGACGGGGAGCCCGGGCTCGAAGCGCACGGCGGTGCCGGCGGCGACGTTCAGCCGCTTGCCGCGCGCGGCGGCGCGGTCGAACTCCAGGCCCGGGTTGGCCTCGGCGAAGTGGTAGTGGGAGCCGACCTGGACCGGCCGGTCGGCGGCGTTGAGCACGGTGAGCCGGGTGACCTCGCGGCCCTCGTTGTAGACGACCGGCTCGTCCGCGAACAGGATCTCTCCGGGAATCATCGCGGCCCCCTCAGACGATCGGATCGTGGACGGTGACGAGCTTGGTGCCGTCCGGGAAGGTGGCCTCGACCTGCACGTCGTGGATCATCTCGGGGATGCCCTCCATGACGTCGTCGCGGGTGAGGATCTTGCGGCCGGAGGACATCAGCTCGGCGACCGTACGGCCGTCACGCGCGCCTTCCAGGATGTGCGACGTGATGAGGGCCACGGCCTCCGGGTGGTTGAGCCTGAGTCCACGGGCCCGCCGCTTCTCGGCGACGTCGGCCGCCACGTGGATCAGCAGCCTCTCCTGCTCGTGCGGGGTCAGTTGCACGTCCCACCTCACATCCTCGCTCCGGACCGTGCGGGGCCCGGTTGCCGCGGCCACGGGGAAAAGCCCCTGGTGGCATGGACGGGCAGGCTAGTTGGACCGCATTTCGAGCAAGTTAACCGAGCTGTGACGTATACGACACGGCGGCCGTCCCGCGAGCCGTTGCGAGGGTCACCTCGGGTTCGGCCCCCGGTGTTCCGCCGCGATCCCGAACCGCTGCTGTTCGCGAGGAGCGGACGCGACCTCGCGCACGGCGGAGACCGAGCTGATCACCGGCTCCTCCGCGGGCCGGTCCAGCTCGTCGAGTCGCTCCAGGTCGGCAGCGGAGACGAGGGCGACGAGAGGTTTGCCGTGCCGTGTCACGACGACGCGCTCACCGCCGTACACCACGCGGTTGATCAGGTCGGCGAGCTCAGCCCTGGCTTGTGTCACCGGAATCTCGTAGGCCATGACCCCATTCTAACGTCACGTACGTCCTGTACATTTTTTACAGATACCGGCAGACTTCGACGCACAGCGCCAAGCACCGACAGACACGACAGGCACCGACAGTCATCGAAGGAGGGGGCACGATGAACCGACCGTCCGCCCGCTATGTCCTGCCCGAGTTCACCGAGCGCACCAGCTTCGGGACGCGGACGATGGATCCGTACTCGAAGCTGCTGGAGGAACGGATCGTCTTCCTCGGGACGCCGATCGACGACACCTCGGCGAACGACGTGATGGCCCAGCTCATGTACCTGGAGCACCAGGACCCGGACCGGGACATCGCGCTGTACATCAACTCCCCCGGCGGCTCCTTCAGCGCGATGACGGCCCTCTACGACACGATCCGGTACGTCACCTGCGACGTGGAGACGACCTGCCTGGGCCAGGCGGGCTCGTCCGCCGCCGTGCTGCTCGCGTCCGGCACGCCGGGCAAGCGGTTCGCACTGCCGGGCGCGCGGATGACGATCCGCCAGCCGTCGCTGCCCGGGCCCGTCGAGGGACAGACCAGCGATCTCGCGATCCGGGCCGAGGAGCTGGCCCGCATCCGGGCGAGCCTGGAGGAGATGCTCGTCCGGCACACCGGGCGGACGCCGGAGCAGGTGACCGCGGACATCGAGCGGGACAAGATCCTCACCGCCCCGGAGGCCCTGGAGTACGGCCTGGTGGACGCCATCATCCCGAGCCGCAGGCCCGCGGCCGGCACGCAGGGCGGGAGGTGAGCCGCCGATGGTGCCCGAACTTCCGCCGCTGCCCGCCCTGACGCACGCAGAGGCCGAGTTGATCGACGGTTACCTGGACGTGGTCGACCTGCTCGGCCGGATCAACCCCGCCCACCACGGGGACACCTACCGCGGACTGCGCGCGGCCCAGGCGCTGGTGGCCAAGGCGACCGCGCTGCGCGACGCGCTGACGCTGATGCACCAGCGGGGCGAGAGCGAGCTGCACGCGCCGACCCTCGCGCGGGCGCTGCGCGTCCTGGACGGGGAGCGCCGGACGGCGCGCGTCACGGTGCCTCCGCTCTCCGACAGTTGACCCGGCGTCCGGCCCGGCAGCCGACGCGGGCCGCGCTCCGGTCCGGGCGGCGCGCGCCCCGAACGAGACGTCCGGACCGGAGTTGAAACGGACCGGACGGGTTACCCCCGTTCGGCGTAGCGGCCGTTGCTTTTCGGGCTCGCCGGAGTTGCGCAAAAGCGTTCTTTTCGGGCGGAACAAAAGGCTCCGTCGCTGGTCCGGGGCCCTTTGGCGTCCTTGACAGCTGATCGGCCATCAGGGTGTCCACCCGAACGGGTGAGTGGTGAGTAACCCCACAAATCCCCGGTTCCGTTGGGTTTTTCGGACATGAGTGAGCCAAGATCCCTGACTGACGACAAGCCCCCGCCACAAGCGGCGGGGCGGTCCGGGCGGACGCCGAGTCCTGCCGCCGCCCGGATGCCCGGTCGACAGAAGTGCATCGGCAGGAGTGGAGGACCCAGGCACGACGGGTCGCCGGAACGATCGTCTCCGCATGGGAGGCGCCGGGCCGAGCAGCCCTTGGGGTGAAGCCGCAGTTGCGGCCGGGCAACTTTGTCAGCCCGAATCCGACAGGTCATCCTTCACAGGCGGCTGACGAAGGGTTGCGCATGACTGCGCTCAATCGTGTCCCGTCGCTCATGGTCCGGGCCGGTACGGCCTCGGCGTTCGCCATCGCCGCTGTGGGCGGCACGATCGTGGTCCCGGGGCTCGCCTCGGACGCCGCGGCCGCCACACCGGCGACGAAGGCGCTCCAGATCGCGGCCTCCAAGAAGGGCGCACCGTACAAGTACGGGGCCACCGGACCGAAGAGGTTCGACTGCTCGGGGCTCACGCTGTACTCGTACAAGAAGGCGGGCAAGAGCCTGCCGCGTACGGCGGCACAGCAGTACAACAAGACCAAGCACATCTCGGCGTCGAGCCGCAAGGCAGGCGACCTGGTCTTCTTCCACTCGGGTTCGAACGTGTACCACGTCGGGATCTACGCGGGCAACGGCAAGATCTGGCACTCGCCGAAGACCGGAGACGTGGTGAAACTGCAGAAGATCTGGACCAAGAGCGTCTGGTACGGCCGGGTCCGCTAAGGACCTGTCCGAGGCGGTGGCGGCGTCCGGACGCGCCGTCATCGCCCCGGGATCTCGCCCTCCGCCGGGGCTTGTGCCGCCAGGGCTCCGGCCACCGGCTCCGCCGCCGCGGACGTCCACGGGAGTTCGACGGTGACCGTCTTGCCGCCCTCCCGGGTGGGCCGCACTCTGAGCTTGCCGCCGCACTCCGCGGTCAGCCAGCGAATGATCACCATGCCTCGGCCGTTGTCCTGCTGGACGGCGGCCGGCAGTCGTTTGGGGAAACGCGGGTGGCTGTCGGTGACACCGATGCGCAAGTGTTCGTCACGGTCGAGGACGAGGTCCACCGTGAAGGTGGGTGACTGACCGAAGGTGTGCTGTACGGCGTTGGTGGTGAGTTCCGAGACGATCAGCAAGATGGCGTCGGCCGTCTCCGTGTCCGCCGGCAGACCCCATTCTCCGAGGGTGCCGGCCACGAAACCGCGGGCTGTGGAGACCGAGGCGGGATCGCTCGGCAGAATGACGGATGCTTCCAGGTGATCTGCCATGGCGACGTCGTCCCTTTCCCATGGGACCGGGGTCCGACACGGAGCGGAAGGTTCGAGTACGGTCCCGGACTGGTGCTTCTTCGCCAGACTGCCATTACCGCGCCGGTCACGGGTGGCGATCCACCAAGATATGCATATATCTGTCGCTCAATGCGGTGAACTCTGCGACGGCAGAGCGTATTTGGACGGCCCGTAAGGAGTAAGGAGGAGCCCGTGCAGCACGGACCCGCGGTACGCCGCCGGAAGCTGGGCGCCGAACTGCGCAATCTGCGCGCCCATGCGGGCCTCACCAGTGGTGAGGCCGCCCGGCTCGTGGGCTGGCACCAGTCCAAGGTGAGCCGCATCGAGACGGGCACCAGTGGGTCAAAACCGGCCGATGTGCGGTTACTCCTCGACGCCTACGGGGTGGCCGATCCGCAACTGCGGGAGCTGATGCTGGCGTTGGCCGGCGCCGACGGCAGCGGCGGCCGGGACCACTGGTGGCACGCCTACCGCGGGGTGCTGCCGCCCACCTACCGGGACTTCATCAGCCTGGAATCCCAGGCGAGCGCGATGCGCACGCTGGAGACAAGTGTGGTACCGGGGCTGTTGCAGACTCCCGAGTACGCCCGCGCGGTGACCAGGGCCGCGGTGGAGGGCGTCACGGAGGAGCAGCTCGACACGCTGGTCGCGGTGCGACTGGCCCGGCAGGACGTGCTGCGCGCGCAGCCGCCGCTGGAGCTGAACGCGGTGCTGGACGAGGCGGTGCTGCGGCGGGAGGTGGGCGGCCCCGAGGTGATGGCGCAACAGCTCGGCCGGCTCGTGGAGGCCGCCCGACTGCCCCAAGTGCGGCTACAGGTCCTTCCGTTCGCCGCCGGGGCGCATATCGGCGTAACCGGACCTTTCGTTATCTTCTCATTTTCGCGCACTTCTGATCTGGATGTGGTTGTTCTCGACCACTTGACGAGTAGCCTCTATCTGGAACGGAAAGAACACCTCGAGGCCTACACCGAGGCCTTCAACGCCCTTCGGGCGCATGCCCTTTCGCCCGGGGACTCATCGGATTACATCGCCGCGATAGCAGGCGGCGCGTAAGGAGGCACCATGTCCGCAGTACCGCGGAACGTACCTTCCAGTACCGATCCCGACCAGCTCCCGGCTGTGCTGTGGCTGCGCAGCAGCTACAGCACGGGAGCGAACAACTGCGTCGAGACGGCCCGGCCGGCCGCAGGCCCCTGGGCCGGTCTGCTCGCCGTACGCGACTCCAAGGACCCGGCCGGCCCCGCCCTGCTCTTCTCCCCCGAGAGCTGGACGGGTTTCACCGCCGCGTTGCGCTGACCGCACCGCAGTAGTCGGCGCACCCGTCAGCGGCGACCGACCCACCAGTCAGCGGCGACCCACGGCCGTGTCACGCCGACTCATGGTCGCGTCTCGCCGATCACCCGTACAGCGCGTTCCAGCTCGGCCCCGGAGAGGTCGGCCCGGGCGGTCAGCCTGAGGCGTGAGATGCCGTCGGGCACGGAGGGAGGACGGAAGCAGCCCACGGCCAGGCCTGCCGAGCGGCAGTCCGCCGCCCACTGCACGGCCTCCTCCGGGGACGGCGCACGCACGGAGACGACCGCGGCGTCCGGACGCACCGCTTCCAGGCCCGCGGCCGTCAGGCGTGCGTGCAGCTCGCCCGCCACCGCACGCGCGCGTGACGCCCGCTGCGGCTCCCCGCGCAGCAGCCGCAGGGCCGCCAGGGCCGCGCCCGCCGCCGCCGGGGCCAGGCCCGTGTCGAAGATGAACGTGCGGGCCGCGTTCACCAGATGGTCGATCACGCGCGCGGGGCCCAGCACCGCGCCGCCCTGGCTGCCGAGCGACTTGGACAGCGTGACCGTGACGACGACGTCGTCGGCGCCCGCGAGACCCGCCGCGTGGGGAGCGCCCTGTCCGCCGTCCCCGAGCACGCCGAGGCCGTGGGCGTCGTCGAGGACCAGTCCGGCGCCGTGCGCCCGGCAGGCGGCCGCGAGGGCGGCCAGCGGGGCGGCGTCTCCGTCGACCGAGAAGACGGTGTCGGAGACGGCCACGGCCGGTCCCTCATGGGTGCCGAGCGCCTTGCGCACCGCGTCCGGGTCGGCGTGCCCGACGACCTGGGCGGTGCCGCGGGCCAGCCGGCAGCCGTCGATGAGCGAGGCGTGGTTGCCCGCGTCGGAGACGATCAGCGAGCCGTGCGGGGCCAGCGCGGTGATCGCGGCGAGGTTGGCCGCGTACCCGGAGGAGAAGACCAGGGCCGCCTCGAACCCGCAGTGCTCCGCCAGCTCCCGCTCCAGCTCGCCGTGCAGCTCCGTGGTGCCGGTGACGAGCCGGGAGCCGGTCGCGCCGCCGCCCCAGGTCCGGGCGGCCGCCGCGGCCCCCTCGACGACCTCGGGATGGCGGGCCAGGCCCAGGTAGTCGTTGCTCGCGAGGTCGAGGAGCGGCGAGTCGGCCGGACGGGGCCGCAGCGTCCGTACGAGTCCGGCCCGGCGGCGCAGCTCCGCCTGCTCGTCGATCCAGCCGAACGCCATGGGTCCTCCGGGGATTTTGTAGGTAGCGGACAGACCCTAGCGGCCGGGCCGCCCACCCACGGTGTGGCAATACCCACACGTCGAACCGGGTGTGTTGTGCGATCCCTACCTTGGCCCGAAGCAGGTGCGTAGGACAGGATCGGCTCTCATGGACCTGCTGAACACGCTGGTGGACAAGGGGCTTCGGCGCGAGCTGCCGACCCGCGAGGAAGCGCTGGCCGTCCTCGCCACTTCCGACGACGACGTGCTCGATGTGGTGGCCGCGGCCGGCAAGGTGCGCCGGCAGTGGTTCGGGCGCCGGGTGAAGCTCAACTACCTCGTCAACCTCAAGTCGGGGCTGTGCCCCGAGGACTGCTCCTACTGCTCCCAGCGGCTCGGCTCCACGGCCGGGATCCTGAAGTACGCCTGGCTCAAGCCCGACGAGGCCTCCAGGGCCGCGGCCGCCGGGCTGGCCGGCGGGGCCAAGCGGGTCTGCCTGGTGGCGTCCGGGCGCGGCCCGACGGACCGGGACGTGGACCGGGTCGCGGGCACCATCAAGGCGATCAAGGACCAGAACGAGGGCGTCGAGGTGTGCGCCTGTCTGGGGCTGCTCTCCGACGGCCAGGCCGAGCGGCTGCGCGAGGCGGGCGCCGACGCCTACAACCACAACCTGAACACGTCCGAGTCGACCTACGGCGAGATCACCACCACCCACACCTACGCCGACCGGGTGGACACGGTCCAGAAGGCGCACGCGGCCGGTCTGTCGGCCTGCTCGGGTCTGATCGCCGGCATGGGCGAGTCGGACGAGGACCTGGTGGACGTCGTCTTCTCGCTGCGCGAGCTGGACCCGGACTCGGTGCCGGTCAACTTCCTCATCCCGGTCGAGGGCACCCCGCTGGCCAAGGAGTGGAACCTCACCCCGCAGCGCTGTCTGCGGATCCTGGCGATGGTGCGGTTCGTGTGCCCGGACGTCGAGGTGCGCATCGCGGGCGGCCGCGAGGTCCATCTGCGCTCGATGCAGCCGCTCGCCCTGCACCTGGCCAACTCGATCTTCCTCGGCGACTACCTCACCACCGAGGGCCAGGCCGGCAAGGCCGACCTTGAGATGATCGCGGACGCCGGGTTCGAGGTGGAGGGCGCGGAGCAGGTCACCCTGCCGGAGCACCGGGTGACGGCGGACGGTGGCGGCGGCTGCGGTTCGCACGCCGACGCCGGGTGCGGATCGCACGAGGGGGGCGGCTGCGGGTCGCACGAGGGCGGTGGCTGCGGGTCGCACGAGGGCGGCGGTGTCTGCGGGACGGCGGCTGCCGCGCCGGCCGCGAGCGAGCCCCGTACGGACCTGGTCGCCGTGCGCCGTCGGGGCGCCGGCACCGATCTCGCGCCCAATGCCTGAGCTGCCCTCGTTCGACGTCCCGGAGCTGCTGGAGCTCGACCGGCGGCACGTCTGGCATCCGTACGGGCCGATGCCCGGCCGGGTGGACCCGCTCGTCGTGGAGTCGGCGAGCGGGGTGCGGCTGCGGCCGGCGGACGGCTCGGGCGAGCTGGTCGACGGCATGTCGTCGTGGTGGTCGGCGATCCACGGCTACCGCCACCCGGTGCTCGACGAGGCCGTGCGCGAGCAGTTGGGCCGGATGAGCCACGTGATGTTCGGCGGGCTCACGCACGAGCCCGCCGTCCGGCTGGCGAAGCTGCTTGTCGACATGTCGCCCGAGGGCCTGGAGCATGTCTTCCTGGCCGACTCGGGGTCGGTGTCGGTCGAGGTCGCGGTGAAGATGTGCCTCCAGTACTGGCGTTCGCTGGGCCGCCCGGCCAAGCAGCGGCTGCTGACCTGGCGCGGCGGCTACCACGGCGACACCTGGCAGCCGATGTCCGTGTGCGACCCCGAGGGCGGGATGCACGACCTGTGGACCGGGGTGCTGCCCCGGCAGGTCTTCGTCGACCCGCCTCCGGTCGCGTACGAGGAGGCGTACGCCGACCTGCTGCGCGCGGCGATCGAGCGGCACGCCGACGAACTGGCCGCGGTCATCGTGGAGCCGGTGGTGCAGGGGGCCGGCGGGATGCGGTTCCACTCCCCCGCCTATCTGCGGGTGCTGCGCGAGGCGTGCGACGCGCACGACGTGCTGCTGGTGTTCGACGAGATCGCGACCGGGTTCGGCCGCACGGGCGCGCTGTTCGCGGCGGAGCACGCCGCGGTGACGCCGGACGTGATGTGCGTCGGCAAGGCGCTGACCGGCGGCTATCTCACGATGGCGGCGGCCCTGTGCACGTCCCGGGTGGCCGACGGGATCTCGCGGGGCGATGTGCCGGTGCTGGCGCACGGCCCGACGTTCATGGGCAACCCGCTCGCCGCCGCCGTCGCCTGCGCCTCGATCGAGCTGCTGCTCGGGCAGGACTGGCTCGCGGAGGTCAAGCGGATCGAGGCGGGCCTGCGGGACGGGCTGGCGCCCGCCCTGGAGCTCCCCGGGGTGCGGGACGTCCGGGTCCTGGGCGCGATCGGGGTCGTCCAGCTCGACCATGAGGTGGACATGAAGGCGGCCACGGAGGCCGCCGTGCGCGCGGGCGTCTGGCTGCGGCCGTTCCGCGATCTGGTGTACACGATGCCGCCGTACGTCACCGGTGACGCCGATGTGGCACGGATCGCGCGCGCGGTGTGCGCCGCCGCGCGGGAGGGATGAGCATGCCGATCCTGGTGATCACGGGGACGGGCACGGAGGTCGGCAAGACGGTCGCGACGGCCGCGGTCGCCGCGTCGGCGCTGGCGGCGGGCCGGTCGGTGGCCGTGCTGAAGCCCGCGCAGACCGGCGTACGGCCGGACGAGCCCGGGGACGCCGAGGAGGTCGCGCGGCTCGCGGGCGCGCTCACCACGGCCGAACTCGCCCGCTATCCCGAGCCGTTGGCGCCGGCGACGGCGGCCCGGCGGGCGGGCCTGGCGCCGGTGCGGCCGCACGACGTGGTGGAGGCGGCCCGGAAGCTGGCCGCGGAGCACGACCTGGTGCTCGTCGAGGGAGCGGGCGGGCTGCTCGTGCGGTTCGACGAGGCGGGCGGCACGCTGGCCGACGCGGCGCAGTCGCTGCGGGCGCCGGTGCTGGTCGTGGCCTCGGCGGGACTGGGCACGCTGAACACCACGGAACTGACGGCCCGTGAACTGCGCTCCCGGAGAGTCCAGTTGTTCGGGGTCGTCATCGGCAGCTGGCCCGACTCCCCCGACCTCGCCTGCCGTTGCAACGTCGCGGACCTGCCGGAGGTGGCCGGAGCGCCGCTGCTGGGGGCGCTGCCCGCAGGCGTCGGCACGCTCCCGCCCGCCGACTTCCGTGCCGCGGCCCCGAGTTGGCTGGCACCGCGGCTGGACGGGACGTGGGAGGCGGAGGCGTTCCGCGCGAGGGCGACTGGCTGGGGCCTGTCCGGCGGATCAAGTCGCAGGAAAGCAGCGGCGACTGATCAGCCCAGGTGAGCGGGGTCATGGGGGTCCCCCCGCTCGAGCGCCGGCGAGAGTGGGGGAGTCGGCAACCGACGACAACGCCGCAGATCGGCGTGCCGGATCCCACGTCTGCGGCATGATCCGCCGGACAGGTTCTAGTGCCGCGGCAGGCAACGTTTGCCCGTCAAGGAGCGGCGTCCGGTGCGTGCTCTCGGCGTGCCGGCCGGAAGTCCTCGTACTGGACGTACT
>NZ_JBFAKW010000196.1:0-12222 GCF_040655955.1 Streptomyces sp. NPDC050263
CGCCCGGGAGCAGGAGTACGAACTGCAGTCGGATACGATGACACTCGCCGCATAACATCACGAACTGGTGTCCACTTCTCGGGGGGAACCCCCGCTCACCCGTGAACGCGCCCAGGTCGCACAGCGCCTGGAGAAGCCGCTGGAAGACGCCGGCATCAAGCTTTCCGCCGTCGTCTCCGGTCTGATGGGGGTCTCCGGCCGCGCCATGCTCCAGGCACTGATCGACGGGCAACGTGATCCGCACATCCTTGGCCGACCTCGCCAAACGCCGCATGCGCAGCAGGATTCCCGAGCTGAACCAGGCACTGACCGGCCGCTTCCGCGAGCACCACGCCTTCCTGACCCGTCTCTATCTCGATCAGTACGACCAGCTGTCCGGTGCCATCAAACAGCTGACCGTCCGGATCTAGGAGGCGATGAGCCCTTTCCGCCCGGCGCTGGACCTGCTGGACACGATTCCCGGGGTGAACCAGGCAGTGGCCGAGGTGATCGTGGCGGAGACCGGAGGTGACATGACCCGGTTCCGCTCGGCCCAACACCTGGCATCCTGGGCCGGGTTGTGTCCGGGGCACCATGAATCGGCGGGCCGGGTCCGCAGCACCGGGTCCGACCCGGCAACCCCTGTCTCAAGGGAGCCCTCGGGATGGCCCCGTTCGGAGCGGCACGGACCAAGGGCTCCTTCCTGCGGGCACGCTACAAGCGGTTGACCTCCCGCCGTGGCCCGATCAAGGCACTGGTCGCCGTCGAGCACTCGATCATCATCGCGGTCTGGCACATGCTCAGCGACAACGTGCCCTACCACGACCTCGACGGCGACCACTTCGCCCGGCAGGACCCCGAACGAGCCGCACGCCGACCGTGTCCCGACTGAACGATCTCGGACACCGCGTCACCCTCGACCCGATGGAGGCCGCCGCGTGAACAGAGGCGAAGGGGCCCGGCGGACAACCCGACCGGGCCGACACCCCTGCCCGAATGGGCCCCCACCTGCTGCTGTTTACGCGTCAGAGTCGCTCGGTTCCGCTGCACATGCGGTTCCGTCCGAGTGCAGCCCCGGCCGCGTCACGTTGACGGTTGCTCGCCGAAAGGGGAAGCAACCCGTGACGGTTTCAGCAGTTCTTGAAGCCTCGGGGGTGTGCCGGGTTCAGTCCGGAGACAGCGTAGGTCCACGACCTCCAGGATCCGGCCGGGATCGTCTGGCAGCCCAGGTCGGGCCCGTATGCGATGTCGATCTTCTTGCGAGACGACAGGCCGGCGCAGTTGGTCCAGGTCATCGTCCACTCGCGTATGCCGCTGCTGCTCGTGGTCTGGACGATTGATCCGCCGCAGTCGGCGGCGGATGCGGCGGTAGCCATCCCGAGTTGGACCGTTGCCACAAGAGCCGTCGTCGCAACCGTCGCTGTGAAGAGCTTGCCTATGAGTCGTGCCATTGTTCCTCCGAAATTTGAGCCGTTGCCTGAACGCGTGCAGTGGAGCGGCAAGATATTTGTCGATTTCTTGCCAGTCCGGTGGCCGGCAAGTCGGTGTCCTTGAGGATCCAACCTCTCTCTGAAAACGGTGAGTGGATGTGGAGTGGACCGTGCGGTCTGCACCACTCCTCTGCAGGACATGCTTCGCGCCGTGGTCATCTCCTGCAGGTGACCGTGCGACGGGAACGTCCCGGCGCACCGCGTTCGGGCAACGGTCGCGGTCGCCTGCCGTTGAGCCTGTCCCCCCGAGCCGCCGCCCGAGGCGATGTTGCCCGGGTCCATGAAAAGTTAGCTGTGGGGGCTGTTGCCTTTCGCCCACCCAGGGGTTGAACTACGCCTGCTACCAGGGTGGTCGTCGATGTAACTCCTGGGGTGTAGCCGGGGTGGAGAGCCGGCCGGGAGCGGTCACTGCGGGCCTCCGATCGCCAACACCGCCCGCGAGACCCTGCTCGCCCTCGACCAGCCCGGTACGTCGGCCGCCCTGCCCCTGGAGCACTTGGTCCGCCTGAAGGTCCTCTCCGAGCACCTCAGCCCGCGCATGGTGGCCGGCACCAGGCAGCTCGGCGCTTCCTGGGAACAGATCGGAGCCCCGCTCGGGATGAGCTCGGGATGAGCACAGACACCGCCCGCAAGAAGGGGTCCCGCCGATCCGCCGAGGCCAGACATCCCAGCGCGCCGTTGTGGCGGCTCCCCCGCCCTCTCCCCCGGACACATCCCCACCGTCCCCCACCGCCGCGGACGACATCGCCGGCCTCTCTCCCGCCGCCCCGGCCCTGACCGGCGCGGCATACCGCCCTCTGGCCGGAAACGACTTGGCCGGACGCGCTTGCCTCTGCGTGAGCTGGGGACCAGCCTGCGCCCGGGGATGACTTCGTGCTGGCCGACGACGACAGCGTGCTGATTCTTCCGCTCGGCCGTGCCGCGGACGTCGCCGAGACGGCGAGTACGATCAAAGACACCGAACGGCATCAGGTCGCTCGCATGAACCTCGGCGACAGCTTTCCGAGACCAGACCAGGTTCTCCGACCACCTCGCCGCCAGTACCTCCGTTCGGATCGGCGGAGCGATTGAAGGACGGACCAACCGATGCAGCCACGACAGCACCCGTCCGGTCCGGCACGATGACCGCCTCCGATCGCCGCCGGGGCGCGCCCGGGCATCCTTGGCGTGGGATTCACCTCGACGTGTACGAGCGGCACATGGGCGACCCAGGGGTCGGGCAGCTGCAGCGGCTGCGTGAGATCACCGGGGAGCAGCTCGCGGCGTATCCGTTCCGGGCGATCGGGGTGCTGGGAGTCGCGGGAGGCAACGGACTCGACCTGATCGACCCGGAGACCACGGATGCCGTGTACGGGTACGACATCAACCCCGACTACCTCGACGCCTGCGAGACCCGGTATCGCGACGCCCTCGGCGATCGCCTCCGTCTGATCGAGACGAGCATCGACCGTTCCGTGCGGATCGAGCGGGTCGATCTCCTCATCGCCAACCTCGTCATCGAGTACGTGGGCACCGAGGAGTTCGCCGCGTTCGCGGCCGCGAACGCCCGCTCCATCGGTGTGCTGTCGTGCGTGGTCCAGCGCAACGACGCGGCGGGTTTCGTCAGCTCGACGGAGTACTCGTCGTCGTTCGACGCTCTCGCCTCGGTGTCATCGGACGTCGACCCCGAGACGCTGACCTCAGCGATGTCGGATGCGGGGTTCACAGCCCTGGGCCGCTGCGAGTATCCCTTGCCGAACGGCAAAGCCCTGGTGCGACAGGACTTCCGGGCGACCCCGCGCCCATGAACAGCCGGACCCCTGCGCCCGCGTCGTCCTGCTTCGGGACGGTGCCGGAGGATCTGGTGGCCGGGTTCTCCACCCGGTCCCGGCACCTCGACGCGGAGACAGACCGGCTCGTCGAGCAGTATGCGTCTCGGTGCGTCCGCTGGCGCGCTGCGGGGGCTGGGGTCAGTTCAGGGCTTTGGCCAGGCGGTTCAGGCCGTCCGTGATCTCGGCGGGGGTGTGGGTGGTGAACGACAGGCGCAGCGTCGCCGGGTCCGGGTGACCGGCGAAGAAGGGGGCGCCGGGGACGTAGGCCACGTTGTGGGCGACCGCTTGCGGGAGCAGGGCGGTCGCGTCGTGGCCGGAGGGGAGGCGGGCCCAGAGGAACATGCCGCCGTCCGGACGGTTCCAGCTGCTGCCGGCGGGCAGCGCGTCCGGAAGTCCGGCGAGCAGTGCGTCGCGGCGCTCGCGGTAGGCGTCGCGGACGGTGGCGAGGTGAGCGTCCAGGTCTCGGTCGGCGAGGTAGCGGGCCGCCGCGGCCTGATCGACCGTCGAGGTGTGCAGGTCGGCGGCCTGCTTGGCGATCACGCAGGCGCGCCGGAGTGCGGCCGGGCCGCGCAGCCAGCCGAGCCGCAGTCCGGGGGCCAGCACCTTGGAAAAGCTGCTCAGCAGCACCGTGCGGTCCTCCCCGCCGGCGCAGCCCGCGACCCACGGCACCGTCTCGCCGCTGAAGCGCAGCTCGCCGTACGGGTCGTCCTCGATGATCCAGAGCCCGCGCCGCGCCGCGATCTCCGCGATCGCTCTGCGGCGGGCGAGCGGCAGCGTCCGGCCGGTCGGGTTCTGGAAGTTGGGCACCAGATACAGCAGCTTGGGCCGTTCCGCCGCGACGAGCGCGTCCAGCGCGTCCGGGACGACGCCGTCCGCGTCGGTGGGGACCGGGATGATCCGAGCGCCCGCGAGCCCGAAGCACTGCAGCGCGGCGAGGTAGGTCGGGTCCTCGACCAGGATCGTGTCGCCGGGTTCCAGCAGGGCCGAGGCCAGCAGCGACAGTCCCTGCTGCGAGCCGCCGGTGACCAGCAGGTCCTCGGGGTCGGTCGGGAGGCCCCGGGTGGTGAGCCGGGCGGCGACGGCCGCGCGCAGCGACGGGTCGCCCTCGGTGGTCGAGTACTGCAGCGCCTGCCGCGGCGACTCGCGCAACACCGCGTCGTAGGCCGCGCGGATGCCCTCCGCGTCGAAGAGCTCGGGGGCGGGAAGGCCGCCCGCGAACGAGATGACGTCGGGGCGGGCGGTCAGCGCCAGGATCTCCCGGACGGGCTACCCGCCCACGGCAGCGGTCCGGGCGGCAAGAGCGGGGACGGCCGCGGCGCCGCTGTCAGCAGTGGTCATCACATGGGACCTTTCGGAGTGCGCGGATCGGCGCGGGCCGGCGGACTAGGAGAAGAGAGGCAGGGTGGAGGCGACCGCGACGTGCACGGCGGTTCCGCCGACGACGCTGAGGACGGCGTTCTTGCGCCAGATGTGCAGTGCCGCGGTGGTCACCAGGGCGGCCGCGGCTGCCGCGGACTGCGGCGCGATGTCGACCGGGGTGTGGCGCAGGGTGTAGAAGACCAGGATCGTCAGCACCCCGACGGGCATGCTGTCGTTCAGGTACGGCAGCAGTGCGCTGTGACGGATCGGTGCGAGGAAGGCGAACGGCACGGCCCGCAGCGCCCAGGTGACGGCCGAGGAGACGAGTACGGCCGTGACGATGTAGGTCGGCTCAGGCATGGGCGCTCCTGCGCTTGCTGCGGGTGAGGGCGTACTGGATGAGCAGAATCGCGACGAAGGCGGTCATGGCGGCCACGAGCATTGCGTCCCCGAGGAGCAGATACGAGCCCAGGGCACACAGCAGCGCGATGACGGGCGCAGGGACACTGCGCCGGACGCGGAACGCGTCGATGGTCAGCACGAGGAAGAACGCCGTCACCGCGAAGTCCAGCCCGACGACGCCGTCCGGGATCAAGGTCCCCGCCAGGGCGCCGCCGGTGACAGCGGTGACCCACATGACCTGAAGCACCGCCTGAATCGTCAGGATGCGCCGCCTGCTCCAACGCTGCGCCTGCGGACCGGTGGTCAGCGCCCACGCCTCATCCGTGAGCGTGAACGTGGAGTACACCTTCGCCCCGCGCCCCTGCACCCGGTGCAACGGGAACGACAGCGCGTAGAACACATGGCGGAAGTTCACCAGGAACGCCGTCGCCGCGATCTGCGCCAGCGGCGCCACGGCCACCACCATCCCCAGGACCAGGAACTCCAGCGAACCCGCGAAGATCACCGTCGCGAAGACCGGGCCCCACCACCACGCCAGGGGCGACTGGGACACCACGACACCGAAGGCCAACCCCATCGGCAGGGCGGCCAGCGCCGCAGGCGTGACGATGCGCACACCCTCCCGAACCTCATCGCCGGGGTCCGTGGCCGGTGAGGGAGGGCTCGCCGAAGGAGCGACTGGCTGGGAAATCATTCGACAATTTTATGTCAGTATCGTCCGCAAATAATTGCCATAGACGGGTGCATAATGACCGTATGAGCAACACAAGGAAGCTTGACGCCACAGATAGAGCAATTTTGTTTCATCTCTCACAAGACGGTCGGTTGAGCAACGTCGAGCTGGCCGCCCGGGTCGGTCTGACTCCGGCGCCCTGTCTGCGTCGCGTCAAACGCCTGGAGGAGGAAGGGGTGATCACCGGCTACCGGGCCAGGATCGATCCCGCTGCCGCCGGCCGGCCCTTCTGCGTGGTCATGTCCGTGGAGATCACCATGACCAACAGACAGACCGTGGAGCGGTTCGAGCGAGCCGTCGCCGCGTTCGACGAGGTCACAGAGGTCCGTCGAGTCTTCGGTGTGCCCGACTACATCATCCGCGTCGACGTCGCCGACGGAAACGCGTACGAGCGCTTCCAGACCGAGAAGATGACCCAACTCCCCGGCGTGCACCGCATCGTGTCGCACCAGACCATGAAGCTGATCAAAAGCATCGAGTGAGCCTCGCTCACTGCCGTACATGACAAGCGGGCAGTCGACCGGCTCTTCTGCCGGTGCTCGGCGGCACGCTCGCCGTCGGCGGCTGACGCCTGTGGCGAACCAGGCACTGCGGCGGGCCGGGTGCCGTCAGCGTCACTACACTCGCTGAATCCCGGCCCATCAGGAGTGGAAGAGCGATGCAGCACACGACAACGTCTGACGGGATCCGTATCGCCTACCAGGTCCAAGGCGAGGGAGCGCCGCTCGTTCTGCTGGCGGGCCAGGCGAACAATCACCACTGGTGGGACGGGGTACGCGACGACTTCCACGCCGACCGCAGCACCCTCACGCTCGACTACCGCGGTACGGGGGAGAGCGACAAGCCCGACATGCCTTACAGCACCGAGGTCTTCGCGCAGGATGTGATCGCGGTGCTCGACGAGCTCGGGGTCGACCGAGCCGACGTCTACGGCACGTCCATGGGCGGACGCGTGGCCCAGCAGCTCGCGGCCCGCCATCCGCACCGGGTGCGCGCCCTGGTGCTCGGCTGCACGTCGCCCGGCGGCCCGCACGCCGTCGAACGCGACAACGACGTACGGAAGTCGCTGGTACAGCAGCAACCGGGTGCCGCGCGACAGGCCCTGCTCGACCTGATGTACACCCCGGCCTGGCTGGCGGCCCACCCCGGCCCCTACCGGACACTCGGCGACCCGGACATGCCCGCGTACGCCCAGCGTCGGCACCTGGCGGCAAGCAACCGGCACGACGCGTGGCACCTCCTGCCCGGCATCAGCGCACCCACCCTGGTCGTGCACGGCAGCGACGACCTGCTCAACCCCGCCGCCAACGCGCCCCTGCTCGCCGACCGCATCCCCGGCGCCCGGCTCCACATGATCCCCGGAGCCCGGCACGCCTATTTCGAGGAGTTCCGCACCGTCGCAAGCCCACTCGTCCTGGACTTCCTCACCACCAACGAGGTTGAGTCGAACGGGTACGGGTCTGCCGCTCAAGGCCACAAGATCATTTACTGACGTCGTCGCCGTGCTGTCGTCAAGCCGACGTCGTGCCAGGCTCGGCGCCGGCGCTGCACCGAGCGCACACTCACCCGTAAGTCCTCGGCGACCTCGGCGTTGGAGGCACCCGCAGCGAATCGCTCCGCGGCGTCCAGCCGGATCCGCTCGCGAAACGCCTGCCGTTCAGGCTTCAGCCCACCACCCTGCGGATATCTCACACAACCGGCATACCGCGACGATCACACATCGTCAGCCCTCAACGACATCACGCCGCAGAGGTCAGTAACCTCATTGTCCAAGCGGAGGGCTTGACGGCCGGCGATGTCGCTGCTTCGTGTGCGGTTCCTCGCTTCGGGCGGCGCGACACGCTCCCACGGGCACCTGCTGTCAGACGGGTGGCCAGTTCCGCAGCGCCGCGTCGGCCACCTGCTGGAGTTCGGAGCGGGTGGCGCCGCCGACAGCCTGGACGGCGATGCCGTTCGCCACGGTCATGACGTATCGGGCGAGCAGTTCCGGGTCCGCGCCGGGGGGCAGATCACCCTCGTCGACGGCCTGCTGGAACCGGTGGCGGAGGCGGGCACGGCCGTCGTCGCGCCAGGCGATCAGGGCATCCTGGGCCGCCCGTCCGGAGTCGCCGGCGGCCAGCGAGCCCTGCACGCCCAGGCACCCGGCGGGGCAGCCGGGGCGGGTGGTCGTGCTGACCGAGCCGGCGAGGAACGCCGTGGCCACCTCCCGGGCGCTCGGCTTCTCCAGTGCGCGGGCCGCATACGCGGCGGGACCTTCGGTGTAGCGCTCCAGGGCCTTGCGGAACAGCTCCTCCTTGTTGCCGAAGGCCGCGTACATGCTCTTGCGGGTGATGCCCATGGCGCGGGTCAGGTCGGTCAGGCTGGCGCCTTCGTAGCCCTGCTCCCAGAAGACCGTCATCGCCCGCTCCAGGGCCTCGTCGGCGTCGAAGCCTCTCGGCCGGCCGATCGGCGCTTTCCGGGTGATCTCCATGACCCCATCCTACGGCCTTGATACCGATCGGTGCAGAAGTGCTACGGTTCCATTCTGCACCGATCGGTATCTAAGTTTCGGGAGTTCAAGCAATGGGACAGCTGGAAGGCAAGACCGCCGTCGTCACCGGCGGGAGCACAGGAATCGGCCTGGCCACCGCCGCGCGGCTGGCGTCCGAGGGCGCCCATGTGTTCATCACCGGCCGGCGCAAGGATGCGCTCGACAGGGCCGTTGAGTCGATCGGTTCCGCGGTCACCGCGGTGCCGGGCGACATATCGGAGGCGACCGACCTGGACCGGCTGTACGACGCGATCCGTGACCGCGGCCGGGGCCTGGACGTGCTCTTCGCCAACGCGGGCATGGCCACGCTCGCACCGTTGGCGCAGGCCACCGGGGAACAGTTCGACCAGATCTTCGGCGTCAACGTCCGGGGCACACTGCTCACCGTGCAGAAGGCGCTGCCGCTGCTCAACGACGGCGCCTCGGTGATCTTCAACGACTCCATTCGCGCCGACGACGGCCGGGAGGCCTTCGGCCTGTACGCGGCGTCGAAGGCCGCGATCCGGTCCCTCGCGCGGACCTGGGCCAACGAGCTGAAGGGCAGGAACATCCGGGTCAACACGGTCGCGCCGGGCGCGATCGACACCCCCGGAGTCGACATCGCCATCGGCGAGGAGAACGCGGCCGCCGTCAAGGCGGAACTCGCGGCGGGAGTGCCGATCGGCCGCAGGGGGCGCCCGGAGGAGGTCGCCGCCGCGGTGGCCTTCCTCGCCTCCGCGGACAGCAGCTTCATGCTCGGCACCACCCTGCACGTCAACGGCGGCGAGAAGCAGTTCTGACCCCGCCGCGCGGAGTCCCGAACGTCGCGGGCGAGTCGTCGCCCGCGACATTCCGCCCGGCCGACACGAGCATCCGCGCAGCACGCCCGGACTGGACACGGAGCGCGAGATCACTCCGACCGGTAGGGCCGCCCCGCACCCCCAGCATCACCTCGTCCGACTAGATGATCTATACCAAGGGGTCAGTGATCGTAGGCGATCAGTGAGCGTGGGACGGTTTGCCCGGTGGCGTCGTTGTGCCAGATCGCGGCGGTCGGCGCGAGGATGCGTTGTATGACGCGGACTATGACACCTACGGGTGTGCGCCCTCGGCGCCGTTCGAGGTCAAGCTGTCCCTTGAAGGTCTCGTTGCTCGATTCGATGACCTGTCGCAGCGGCTTGAACAGGGCTGCGCCAGGCCGCTCCCGTTCACCTTTGCGGGCAGGCCGCAGCAACTGGACTCCAGGCTCGGACAGTTCGCGTTCGAAACCACGGCCGAAGTAGTTCTTGTCGCCGATGAGAGTCTGTCGGGGGCACTCTCGCAGAAGCTCGCGTTCGGCTGCCAGGAGGTCAAGGAGGGTCCTGCTTCAATCTCGCCTGCGGCATCGGCCTCGTCGTGCCGTGGTGGACCGGACGGGCCATGCTGGTGACCCTGGCGGCCGCCTCACTGCTGGTAATCATCTTCCTGGTGGGCGGTCTGACAAACCGCACACCAACCGGCGCTGCCCTCGTAGATGTACTCCTCGTCGTCATGAATGTCGCAGTCGCGCTGGGCCGCTTCCGCTCCTTCGGCCAATGGCGCGACTCGTTCGGCGACTGGTTCTTCGTTGTCGGCGGGACTCTGCTGCTGGTGGTGTTTCCTCGGGAGCCCTGCGGGTCCGACCAAAACCAGATGGATCCAGGCCGGCGGGGGCCTGGCCGGCATCCTGGGAGGGGCCCTGGGCATGCTGGAAACCTGATCCGTTCCCGCTTCCCCCTTTCCCTCGACAGGATCCGTTTACTGCCGCAAAGAGCGGGTCGAGGCGGAGCGTCCGCAGGCGAAGCCGAGGACGAACGACCTTGACCCGGGACGCGGGGCGGCCGTCGTCACGGCGCCGAGGAAGGAACAGCCCCATCGGATCCAGCTCAAAGCCGCCCTCGTCGAACTCCAGGCACGGTCACATGTTCGGGGCTACGAGTAGCGGCGAAGGACGCAAGTTCGTGAATCCTCATGGCTCGTCGCGCACGGTGACCAGAGCATGGTCGGCGCATGAGACATAAAGGCGTCGGTTTGGCCAGTCGGCGGCGATCTCGATCGGCCCGATGCTGTACTTGCCGTCGTCCAGCTGCGTCTCAGACACCCGCGAGCCGCTGCGAGCGTCCAGGACCGCCAGCGTCCCAGCCTCCCAGAACGCGACGAGCAGCCGCGTGCCGTCGCCGCTCACGCCCACGGCCATGGGCTGCGACATCACCGGCTCTCCGAGGGCCATGGCGAAGAACCCAACCCCCTGCCGACGGGACAGCGTTGACAGCTGGATGGTCCGAATTGCCTTGAGCCCAGCCGTATCGATGACCGTGATGCTCTGCGATATGCGATTCGCTACGTAAAGCCGCATGCCGGATGAATTCAGCGCAATGCCGACGGGATGGTGACCGACTTCGATGGTCGCAACGGTGCCCAAGGTCCGCGTGTCGATCACGGATACCGTCGCATCGTTGGTGCCGACGTACACGCGATCACCGGACGGACTCACCACCACAGACGTCGGTTGCCTACCGGTCCGGACCGTGTCCAGTACTCGCTGCGTATCCGTGTCGACCACCGACATGGTGCCGGCGTGCGCGTTCGCGACGTACAGACGACCTTCGCTGCACGCCAGCGCCCGTGGTTGCTTACCGACCTTGACGCGCGAGGTCTCGGCAGCCGCGCGCACATCGACGATCGACACGTCGTTGGAACGGAGGTTCGCCACGTAGATCCGCTCGCCGTCGGGGTCGACGGCGATGCTGAACGGACTCCTGCCGACCAGGATGTGCGCGACTTCCGAGCGCGCGTACGGGTCGACGACCGTCACAGTGCCGCGGGGCCTACGCAGACTCCGCAACGATCCTTCGACGCCCGGATTGGCCAGGTAGACGCGGTCCCCGGACGGGCTCACCGCGATAGCGCGAGGAATCTCCTTCAGCACTATCAGCTCCGAGTCGATCCGCACCGGCGCCCCCTGACGGCACGAGTCCGGGCCCGGATCCCTCCATCGCCGCTTCGGCGGTGCCAGAACCCGGGCGCGGGCAGTTGGATGGATGATACGCGCTTCAGACGATCGCAGCGTGACCGGTTCAGGGGGCAAGGCCCACTGACCACCGAATGGAACTCCGGGCCCGTCGAAGGGCGGTAAACCGGATCATTCAGCACCGAAGCGGCAAACGTTCGGTCGTGCCGGATTCCCGCTCCCTCGCGTTCTCCTGGCGTGGCGCTCGGCAATCGCCCCACACAACTTGGCTCTGTCGCTGATTTGGGGGTGGTGGCTGGTTGACCAAGGTGACAGGAGGATGATGCGGCGGCGCAGGACGTCGAAGTCGGCCCGGCCGTACATCTGTCCTTTCAGCAGCTTGATTCCGGTGACGCTGTCCTCGACCGCTCCCGAGGTGAAGGTGGTGGTCAGGGCGGCGAGCACGGCTGCGCGGTCGCGCCGTATGCCGGCGGCCAGGCTAGGGAGTTCTCGTTGTCCGTCGAGGCGGACATCGGCGAGCCGGACGTCGAGGGCCGGGTGCTCGCTGCGGCGTTCGCGCACCATCGAGGCCAGTCGCCGGGCGTACTGGGTGGTCGTGGCCGACGCAGGGACGCGTTCGCACAGCTCGTCGAGGCACGTGCGTTCGGTGTCGGTGAGCTGCTCGGGCCGGCGCATGATCCAGTCGGTGACCCGACGGACGGTCAGATGGGGCATCAGGGCATCCGCCGGGATCGTCCCGGTGCGATACGGCCGCAGGTGGCGGCGGACGGTATTGACGTCTCCGCGATAGCCCAACCGCTGGATCTCCCGGGTGAGTGCAGCAGCGTTGGTGCAGCCCTCCATCCAGCGGTGGCGCAGCTAGTGCCGCGGCAGGCAACGTTCGCCCCGTCGCGACGCCCGGCACGCACTCTCGCCGCACCGGCCGAAAGCCCAAGTACGTCCAGTACGAG
>NZ_JBFAKW010000197.1:0-12018 GCF_040655955.1 Streptomyces sp. NPDC050263
AGTCCTCGTAGCGGAGCTACTAGGGCTTTCGCCCGGTGCGGCGAGAGTGCGTGCCGGGCGTCGCGACGCCGCGGAGATCCATCAGAAGCCCCCTAAGCCCGCGGGCGCCGGGAACGCCGTTCGACCCTCGCACCTCCGGCAGAGGCCGCACGACGGGCGTGGGACAGGCGGCCGGGCGACACCCGCACCGGCGACGACCGCTACGGGACCCGCCCGGCCCGGCCGACCGGGCGGGCGGGCTACGTCAGTACCCGTGAGCCTCCAACCGGCAGGTCCCACAGGGCTTCTCGGGCGAGCCCCGCCCGCTCCCAGGCCGCACGCACGCGCGTGAGGGGTTCGAGGACGGGCTCGGCGGACAGTACGAACGTGCCCCAGTGCATCGGGGCCATGCGGCGCGCGCCGAGGTCGAAGGTGGCGCGGACGGCCTCCTCCGGGTCGCAGTGGACGTCGCTCAGCCACCAGCGGGGGTCGTAGGCGCCGATGGGCAGCAGGGCCAGGTCGATGCCCGGGTAGCGGCGGCCGATGCGGGCGAACCAGTGGCCGTAGCCGGTGTCTCCGGCGAAGTAGAGGCGCTGTCCGTCGGGGGCGGTGAGCACCCAGCCGCCCCACAGCGAGCGGCAGGTGTCGGTGAGGCTGCGCTTGGACCAGTGGTGGGAGGGCACGAAGTCGAAGCGGACGCCGGACAGTTCGGCCGCCTCCCACCAGTCCAGCTCGGTGACCCGGGTGAACCTGCGGCGCAGGAACCAGCGGCCGAGCCCGGCCGGTACGAACACGGGGGTGTCGCGCGGGAGTCGGCGCAGCGTGGGCGCGTCCAGGTGGTCGTAGTGGTTGTGGCTGACGACGACCGCGTCGACGCGCGGCAGCGCCTCCCAGGGGACGCCCACGGGGGTGATACGGGCCGGGGTGCCGAGGATGCGGCGGGACCAGACCGGGTCGGTCAGCACGGTCAGGCCGCCGATCCGCACGACCCAACTGGCGTGTCCCGCCCAGGTGACGGCGATCGTGCGGGCGTCCACGCGCGGCAGCGGGGCGGGTGCGAAAGGCAGTCGGGGGATGTCGGCGAGGCCTTCCCGACCGGGCCGCACGGAGCCCTCGCGGGCGAACCGGGCGATGGCCTTCAGGCCGGGCAGCGGAGAGGTCAGCCGGTCGTGGAACGTCCGCGGCCACACCCGCCGCTCGCCGAGCGGGCGGGGCTCGGCGAGCGGCGGGGCGGGCGGGGACGAAGGGACGGCGGTGTCGGCGGTGGTCACCGTGCTGGTGCTGGTGGTGGTCGACTCGGACTGCTGCGTCATCGAGGAGGCTCCCATCGCTGAGCGTCGTCACGGAGATCGTCGAAGACCGACCTCAGAAGCATCAACGCGCGTTGCACGTGTGGCAGTTCCAACGGTGTGGGTGACATGAGACATTCCGCGCGCTGCGCGTCCGTGCCGTCCAGCAGCATGCCGGTGGACAGCCGGACCCGCAGCGCCCCGAGGTCGTCCCCGAAGCGGTGACCGCCCGGCGCGGGCATGCCGAGCCGGGCGGAGAGGAAGTCCTCCAGTTCCTGTGCGTCGCCCACACCGTGCGCGGCCAGCGCCTCGCGCAGCGGGCCGAGATCGACGTACAGGTGCCGGCCGGCCCGGGGCGGCAGGGCCAGCCCGCCCGCGGCGACCACGGTGGCGTGCACGGCGTCCGCCACACGCGCGTGCAGGCGGACGGCGGCGGCCGTGCGCGCGGCGACCGGCTCCGGCTCGGCCAGGGCGTACGCGGCGGCCGCGGCGACCGGTGCGGCCACGCGCGCCTGGAGAGCGGTGAGGACGTCGAGCACGCGCGCGTGCAGGCCGTCGCCGACGGCGGAGGCGGGGAAGCGGGCGACGGCCGCCGGCCAGCCGACGGGCAGCAGGGCGCCGGCCAGATCGCTGACGACGGTGACCCGCTCGGGCAGCATCTCGGCGGGGCTGACCAGCACGGTGTCGTACGGGGCGTGCAGCGTGTCGCGCCAGGTCTCGTCGCTGACCAGGTGCAGGCCCTCGCCCGCGGCGGCCTCCACCGCCTCGTGCAGCACCTCGGGCGGCGCGACCGTGGCGGTGGGGTCGTCGGCGACGGACAGCACCAGCAGCCGCGGGTCCCCGCCCTCGGCGCGCACCCGCCGCACGGTCTCCAGGAGGGCGTACGGGTCCGGGACGCCCCCGCACTCGGCGGGCGTCGCCACATGGAAGACGGGTCTTCCCAACAGGCGCGCGTACGGCGCCCACCAGGGCGCGCAGGGCCGGGGCACCAGGACGTCGCCGCCGAGGGCGGCGGTCAGCGCGAGCAGCAGCGTGGGGGCGCCGGGTCCGGCCACGACCCGTCCCTGCTCGGCGGGGGCGCCGCGCCGGGCCCAGTAGCCGCGGGCCGCGTCGAGGAGGGCGGGGCCGCCGCCGACCGGCTCGCCGTCGGCACGGCCGGCCGCCTCGGCGAGCACCGAGGCGAGTTCGGGCAGCACCGGCAGCCCGTCCGGGGGAAGCGGCGGACCGTAGCGGACGGGCCCGTGGTCCTCCGGTTCCGCGCCCTCCGGTTCCGCGTCCTCCGGTTCCGTCGGCCGCATGTCGTCCTCCGCGCAGTCCGTGCCCGATGCCGTCTCCGGTGTCCTGTGTCGTCCCCCGCCGCCGGTGCCGACGCCGGCGTGGGCCGTGTGGTGCGTGACGTCTCGTTCGGGCCCAGCGTTCGTTCGGGACCGTCGGGACCGTCGGGACCGTCGGGACCGTCGGGACCGTCGGGACCGTCGGGACCGTCGGGACCGTCGGGACCGCTCGCGCCCCTGGGTTCTGCGTACCCGGTGGGACCTCGCCCCATGACCGTCCGCTCGCGTTGCGCCGGCACAGCCGGGCCGGACCGGCCCTCCGGCGGAGTCAGGCGTCCCTCGCGGGGTCGCGGCGGCGCAGTCGGTGCACGGCGGCGCCGAGCGCGCCGGCGATCAGCAGACCGCCGGCGGCGAGCGCGGGCACGGAGTCGGTGAAGGCACCGCCCTCGCCGGCCCGGACGCCGTGCCCGACGGTGGCGGGGGCGCAGGTGGCCTCGTGGGCCGCGGTGCCGCGAGGCTCGGGCACGGGCCGGTCGCACGGCGGGACGGTGCGGCAGGCCGCGGGGTCGGTCTGGGAGGCGCCCGGCGGCGGCGGACACGGCCGGGCGGTGGCGCAGGACGCGTCGGGCGTCGTCGACCCGCACGTCGGTGTCCCGCCGCGCGCGACGTCCAGGGTCGCGGTCCACGGCGTGCCCTGTCCGCCGGCCGCCGCCGGGCAGGTGCCGTCGACGGTCCAGGCGGCGTCCGCTCCGACCGCCGCCGGACTCGCCTCCAGGTCGGCGGCGGGGGCGATCTGGGCGGTGCCCTGGTAGACGGCCCCGGTCTGCGCGTCGTCCCCGGGGACCTTGCTCAGCTTGACGGTGCCGTCGGCGAAGGCCTGCGAGGCGGCGTCGAGGCTCTCGGGGGCGGCCGCGCCGAGAGGGCCGCAGGAGACGGACACGGTGACGCTGCCGCCGGGGGCGACGCTGCCGGGGCTGACCTCCGCCGCGGGATCCGCGAACGCGGCCGGACCGGCGGCGACCAGGACGGCACCGGCCACGGCGAGGACGGAGAGGAAGTGGGCGGTGCGACCCATGGAACGGCTCCTTCGGCCGGTGACTGCGGGGCGGGGCGTTGCTGCCCCACAGCCATCACAGCCCGAGGGAAGACAGGGCGCGCGCGGCCGGACGCCATTGGCGGGACGGGAGCCTCCATGCGGGTGACATGCCTGCGACGCCTCGCTCGATGCTCCTCACTGTCACTCACCGCCACACTCGCCGCTGGACGCTGTCACTCGCCGTCGTCGTTCGCGTCGCCGCGTCGAGGAGGGGGCCGAGTTCCCGGGCCACGGTCGTCAGGACGCGGACGTCCCGGCACGGGCGATGAGGATCGCGCCCTCCAGCGCGCTGATCACGAGGATGGCGAGCGCGCCGGCCCGGTCCAGGCGGCGAACGAGGCGGAGACGGCCTCCCGGGTGGACGACGTCGACTCCGCGCAGTCCACCGTGGCGGCGACCGCGGGGCAGCCGCCCGCGAAGTCTGCGGCCTCGTACTCGTCGGTCCACTGCCGCACCGTCTCGGCGAACAGCGCGCCGGGCGTCGGTTCGGGCAGGGCGGCGAGGAACCGGGCGACCCGGTTGCCCGCATCCCGCCCCGCCCCGCCCCGCCCACGGACCCGTTGACCAGCTGTTCCTTGCCGCCGGGGAAGTAGTGCCGGGGCGCGGCGGCGAGGACATGGCAGCCGTGCTGCACGCGCTGGAGACCGGACCGGCGCGCCGCCGGGCCGAAGTGCGCGGCTCTGTCCCGTGTCGGCCTCCCGTCCTCGGGTACGCGGTGGCCATCTCGAAGATCGGAAGGAGAGAGGGAGACATGCAGCGAGGCAGTAACCGGCTCAGCGTGCACCGGGACGACGAGATGAAGCACGAACTACAGGGCCTGCTGAGGTCCGGACACCCCACGCGGACCGAGGAGTGGCACGATCCCGAGCCGTCCGCCGAGGACGATCCCGCGATCTGGGGCGAGCCGGTGGTACCGGGGAGCTCCCGGGCGTCGCTGGCGACGGTACGGCTGGAGCTCGGCCGCCTCCTGGGGCGGAGCTCCTTCCCCGCCGGTCCGGGCGCGCTGGCCATGGGCCTGCGCCGCAAGAACGCGCCGGACGCGCTCGTGGAGGCCGTACGACGCCTGCCGCACAAGAACCGCTACGCCAATGCCCAGGAACTGGCGGAGGCGCTGGTCGGGACCGGCGGCTGACGACAGAAAACCGACGCCAGGAACCTGATGGCGGGAGCCTGACGACAGGAAGCTGACGACAGGAAGCTGACGACAGGATCCTGGCGACGGGGAAGGACGGCTTCGGTGGGCTCAGGCCCCGCCGGAGCCGCCCGTCGTTCCGGGGCCCCACTTGCCGACCGGAGTGCCGGACCGGTCTGCCGGGGTCTGCTGGGCGCGGCCCCCGTTCGCCCCGGCGACCCGTTCCCTGGCCCCGTCGCGGGTGCGGGACGGGGAGACGAAACGGCGTGGATTGCGGCGCAGGTACTCGCCCTCCAGCTGGGCCATGCGGTCGTTGTGGGCGCGCAGGGCGTCGTTCGAGCCGTGGAGCAGTGTGTCGTGGCGCGTGCGGTGGATCGTCTCCAGCTCCTTCATGAGCTGTTGGTCGTCCAGCCGGTCCGGGTCGACTCCGGTCATGGTGGTGCCCCGTCCGTCGTTCCGACTTCTGCCTCCACTGTACGAACATTCGGGCTCCCGGGCCCTCCGTACGCCGGCAAAGTCCCGGGGGCCCCTCGCGCTACCGGGCCCGTTCCACGCGTCGCTCGTCCCACACCGGCTCCGGGGTCTCCCGGACCCGGCCGTCGCTGCCGAAGACCAGGTAGCGGTCGAAGGAGCGGGCGAACCAGCGGTCGTGGGTGACGGCGAGGACCGTGCCCTCGAAGGCCTCCAGTCCCTCCTGGAGGGCTTCGGCGGACTCCAGGTCGAGGTTGTCGGTCGGCTCGTCGAGGAGCAGGGCCGTGACGCCCTGCAGTTCGAGCAGCAGGATCTGGAAGCGAGCCTGCTGGCCGCCGGAGAGCCGGTCGAAGCTCTGCTCGGCCTGCTGGGTCAGCTCGTAGCGGCGCAGCCGCGACATGGCCGGACCCCGGTCCTGGGCGTGTTCCTTCCACAGGATGTCCAGGAGGGTGCGGCCCAGGAGCTCGGGGTGGGCGTGGGTCTGGGCGAAGTGCCCGGGGACCACGCGCGCGCCGAGCTTCCACTCCCCCGTGTGCGCCACGGTGTCGCCGGCCAGCAGCCGCAGGAAGTGCGACTTGCCCGAGCCGTTGGAGCCGAGGACCGCGACCCGCTCGCCGTAGAAGACCTCCAGGTCGAAGGGCTTCATCAGGCCGCTCAGCTCAAGTCCCTTGCAGGTGACGGCTCTTACGCCGGTGCGGCCACCCTTGAGGCGCATGGTGATGTCCTGCTCGCGCGGCGGCTCCGGCGGGGGTCCGGCCTCCTCGAACTTGCGCAGCCTGGTCTGGGCCGCCGCATACCGGGAGGCCAACTCATGGCTGATGGAGGCCGCCTGACGGAGGTTCAGGACGAGCTTCTTCAACTGGGCGTGCTTCTCGTCCCAGCGGCGGCGCAACTCCTCGAAACGGGCGAAGCGTTCGCGACGCGCCTCGTGGTAGGTGGCGAAGCCGCCGCCGTGCACCCAGGCGTCGGCGCCGGTGGGCGAGGGCTCCACGGAGACGATCTTCTGGGCGGCGCGGGAGAGGAGTTCGCGGTCGTGGGAGACGAAGAGGACCGTCTTGCGGGTCTCCTTCAGCCGCTCCTCCAGCCAGCGCTTGCCGGGCACGTCGAGGTAGTTGTCCGGTTCGTCGAGCAGCAGCACCTCGTCGGTGCCGCGCAGCAGCGCCTCCAGCACGAGCCGCTTCTGCTCGCCGCCGGAGAGGGTGCGCACGAGCCGGAACTGGGCCTTGTCGTAGGGGACGCCGAGCGCGGCCGTGGTGCACATGTCCCACAGCGTCTCGGCCTCGTACCCGCGCACCTCGGCCCAGTCGGAGAGGGCCTGCGCGTACTGGAGCTGGGCAGCCTCGTCGTCGACGGTCATGATCGCGTGCTCGGCCTTGTCGACGGCCTGCGCGACCTCGCGGATCCGGGGCTGGGCCACGGACACCAGCAGGTCGCGGACGGTCGTCTCGTCCCGTACCGAGCCCACGAACTGGCGCATCACGCCCAGGCCGCCGGTCACGGTGACCGTTCCGCCGTGTGGTCTCAGCTCGCCCGAGATCAGCCGCAGCAGGGTCGTCTTGCCGGCGCCGTTGGGGCCGACGAGGGCCACGACGGCCCCTTCCCCCACCCGGAACGACACGTCGCCGAGCAACGCCCTCCCGTCGGGGAGGTAGTACTCGATGTGTGCGGCTTCCAGGTGTCCCATGAGGACGCATTCTGCGGGCCGCCCACGGGATGCGGCAAACCGTTATGCGCGCAAGCCGGGCAGACCACCACCCCTGCCCGCCGACCGCCCCTGCCCCCTGCCGCCTCTCTCCGCCGGCCGTCCGCTCCGTCAGCCGCCCGTCGCCACCAGCCGGCCGACCGCCCCCGTCAGCCGCCGGCCCCCGTGACCGGCTGCCCCGCCGGGCCGCCCTCGCCGGCGGGCGTCACCGTGGCGCCCGCCCACTCCAGGGCCTTCCAGCCGTCTGCCGGGGAGCCCTCCAGGACGACCGTGCCGGTGTTGGCGAGGCGGTGGGCCGCGGCGAAGGGGACGTCGATGTTGTCGACGCGGGCGGCCGCCCAGGTCCGGATCGCGGCGCCGTGGCTGACCAGGGCGACGGTCCCGGCGCCGCTCGCCGCGGCTTCGGCGACCACGCCGTCGTAGCGCGCCAGGAACTCCGCTCCGCTCTCCCCGCCGGGCATCCGCAGGTCCACGTCGCCCGCCGCCCAGGCGAACACCGTGCGCATGTAGAGCTCGCCGTGCTCGGAGTCGCCGGGCAGCATCTCCAGGTCGCCCGCGGAGATCTCCCGGATCCCGTCGCGGACGAGGACGTCGAGCCCGCGCGCGGCGGCCAGCGGGGCGGCCGTGAGCCGGGTGCGCACGAGGGTGGAGGCGTAGAGGGCCTCGATGGCCTCGTCGGCCAGGGCCTGCGGCAGGGCGGCCGCCTGCTGTTCGCCGAGCTCGGTCAGGCCGGCGCCGGGGACGGCGGTGTCGAGGAGGTAGTCCACGTTCGTGGTGGTCTGGCCGTGACGGACGAGCAGCAGGCGCATGCGGTGACCCTCCGGTGTTGCCGATGCCGAGAACCGCCCCCGCCGAGGAAGCGGCCGTTTTCAGGGTAACCCAGACGGCACGACCACACCTGACGCACCGTCAGTCCATATTTCAGAACGATCTGTCTCACCATGCGGCTGGCGGCGTACCGTCATCGCACCGGTACCCCCGGTGCGGACCCGTTTCGTCGAGAAGGGGCAGAGCCATGCCGAAAGCGCAGGAGACCGCCGTCTACACGCACGGACACCACGAGTCGGTACTGCGATCGCACACCTGGCGGACCGCCGCCAACTCCGCCGCCTATCTGCTCGGTTCGCTGAAGCCCCACATGAAGATCCTGGACATCGGCTGCGGGCCCGGCACCATCACCGCCGACCTGGCCGCCCTGGTCCCCGACGGCCATGTCACCGGCGTCGACCACGCGCCGGGGATCCTGGAGCAGGCCCGGGCCACGGCCGCGGAACGGGGCCTGACCAACATCGACTTCGCGGTCGCCGACGTGCACGCCCTGAACCACCCCGACGCGACGTTCTGCGTCGTCCACGCCCACCAGGTGCTCCAGCATGTGGGCGACCCCGTGCAGGCGCTGCGCGAGATGCTGCGGGTGACCAGGCCGGGCGGGTACGTCGCCGTCCGCGACTCGGACTACGCGGCGATGACCTGGTACCCCGCCTCGCCCGGGATGGACGACTGGCTGGACCTGTACCGCCGAGTGGCCCGGGCCAACGGCGGCGAACCGGACGCCGGGCGACGGCTGAAGTCCTGGGCGCTGGCCGCCGGGTTCACCGACATCACCACGACCTCCGCCACCTGGACGTTCAGCACGCCCGAGGAGCGGGCCTGGTGGAGCGGCCTGTGGGCCGACCGCACCCTGGCCTCGGCGTACGCGGAGCGCGCCACGCAGGGCGGACACGCCACCGCGGACCAGTTGCACGCCGTCTCCGAGGCCTGGCGGGAGTGGGGGCGGCGTGCGGACGGCTGGTTCAGCGTCCTGCACGGAGAAATTCTGTGCCGAAAGCCTGCCTGATCCGCGAAATTCGGGAAACCCGAGTTGCAGGAGGTCGACACTATGGTTCCCGTCCTGCTTGTGCTGCTGCTGGTGCTGATACTTTTCGGCGCCGGATTCGCGCTGAAACTGCTCTGGTGGATCGCACTCGCGGTTCTCGTCCTCTGGCTCCTCGGATTCCTGGCCCGCGGGACCACCGCGGCGGGCGGCAGGGGCCGTTGGTACAGGTGGTGACCTGACGCGAGGAGCGGCCCGAGGTCCGGATCGAGGACCTCGGGCCGCGTTCCGCGACGGTCACGCGCCCTCGCCCGGCCACCCCGGTTCCCCGGCGGACTCCACGAAGGAATAGGCCGCCCACGGTCCGGCGAGTTCCACGCGCATTCCGGATTCCTCGCCCTTCGTACGACCCACCATTTCCACGAATTCCTCGGAATGCGCGCGCGGCACGAGATAGGCGGCGTTCAGCACGTTCTGCCCGGAGGCCTGCCGCGGATGCAGGCGGACGTCGTCGGCGTGCGCGGACAGCTCGGTGTGCAGTCGATCGGCGAATCGCTCGGCCCGCTGGCGGACGTCCGCCTCGGCGCCCTCCTCGGCGCTCCCCTCCCTGTCCTCCTCGGGCTCCGCATACACCCTCACCCCCCACTCGACCCGCCCCGCGAGCCGCTCCAGGGTGCGCCGGAAGTCGTCCTCGCGCTCCTCCATCATCACGCGGACGCCGCTGTCGTCCCGGAACACGGTGGCGAGCCGGAGCGGCAGCGGTGTGGTGACGGCCGTGAGCGCGTCGACCACCTGCTGATGGGCGCGGGCGGTCTCCGCGAGCCAGTCCCCGTCCGCCAGCCGGCGACTCAGCGCCTCCTGTGCGAAGTCCCGCGCCGGCACATGGCTGACCACGGCGATCAGGCCGTGGTGGGTGAGCAGTCTCGGCGGATCGCCCGCCACGCCCGACAGGTCGGCCTGGAGGGGCGCGCCGAGCGGACGGCAGACGGCGTACACGTAGCGCAGTCCGGTCACAGGGACTCCTCTCCGCCGGAGGAAAGGGCCGGTGCGTCCTCCCCGTGCCCTTCGTCGTCCTCGTCGTCCTCGTCGTCCTCGCCCCTCATCGTCCTCCCGGCCGCCGTCCACGGCATCCCGCACGGCCGCTCACGGCCGCTCACGGCATGATCGCCTGTCCCACCAGCAGCCGGGCGGACGCGGCGATCGACGCGGCGTCGAGGCCGGCGGCGTGCAGCTGCTCGGCCGGGGTCGCCGAACCGGGCATCGTCCGGACGGCGAGCCGCACCAGCCGGGGCAGCGGCCGGCCGTCGAGGAAGGCGTCGAGGACCGCGTCCCCGAGGCCGCCCTGCTCGTGGTGGTCCTCGACGGTCAGCAGACAGCCGGTCTCCTCGGCGGCCCGCCGCAGCGTGGCCCGGTCGACGGGCTTGACGGAGTACAGGTCGACGACCCGGACCGCGATGCCCTGGCCGTCGAGCGCCTCGGCCGCCTTCAGCGCCTCGTGCACGGTGACGCCGGCCGCGACGATCGTCAGCCGGTCCCGGCCGGAGGAGCGCAGCACCTTGCTGCCGCCGACCGGGAACTCCTCGTCCGGCCCGTAGAGCACCGGCCCGCCGCCGCGCGAGGTGCGCAGATAGCGGACGCCGTCCAGGCCGGCCATGGCGGTGACGAGCCGGGCGGTCTGGTTGGGGTCGCAGGGGTACAGCACGGTGGAGCCGTGCACGGCCCGGAACATCGCCAGATCCTCCAGGCCCATCTGGGAGGGCCCGTCCTGACCGATGGCGACCCCGGCGTGCGAGCCGACCAGGTTGATCCCGGCGCCGCCGATCGAGGCCATGCGGACGAAGTCGTACGCCCGGGTCAGGAAGGCGGCGAACGTGGAGGCGTACGGCACCCAGCCGCGCGTGGCGAGGCCGACCGCCGCGGCGACGAGCTGCTGCTCGGCGATGTAGCACTCGAAGAACCGGTCGGGGTGCTCCTTGGCGAAGACCTCGGCGCGGGTGGAGTCGCTCACCTCTCCGTCGAGGGCGACGACGTCCTCGCGGGCGGCGCCGAGCGCGGCGAGTGCCTGTCCGTAGGCGTCACGGGTCGCCGCCTCCTCCCCCATCTGCCAGCGGGGCAGGTCGAGCCGGCCGGTCCGGACGGAGTGCAGCACGCGGGCTTCGGCCGGTCCGTGCACCCGGACCCGCAGGTCGCGGACGCCGCCCAGCTCCTCGATCGCCTCGTCGGCGTCGGGCAGCGGCTTGCCGTGCAGGCCCTCGCGGTCCTGGACGGACGCGACGCCCTTGCCCTTGAGGGTGCGGGCCAGGATCGCGGTGGGCTGCCCCTTGGTGGAGAGCGCCTCGCCGTAGGCGCGGTCGATCGCGCGCACGTCGTGCCCGTCGATCTCGACGGTGTGCCAGCCGAAGGCCTGGAAGCGGCGGGCGTAGGCGTCGAGGTCGTGGCCGTGGCGAGTGGGGCCGCGCTGGCCGAGCCGGTTGACGTCGACGATCGCGACGAGGTTGTCCAGGTGTTCGTGGCCCGCGTGCTCGGCGGCCTCCCACACCGAGCCCTCGGCGAGCTCGCTGTCCCCGCACAGCACCCAGACGCGGTACCCGGTGCGGTCCAGCCGCTTCCCGGCCAGCGCGATGCCGACGCCCACCGGCAGCCCCTGCCCGAGGGACCCGGTGGCCGTCTCGACCCAGGGCAGCCGCCGTGGGGTGGGATGGCCCTCGAGCCGGCTGCCGAGCGTGCGGAAGCTCAGGAGTTCCGCGTCGTCGACGGCTCCCGCGGCCTTGTAGGCGGAGTACAGCAGTGGTGAGGCATGGCCCTTGGAGAGGACGAAGCGGTCGTTGCCGGGGTGTGCGGGGCGGTCGAAGTCGTAGCGGAGGTGGTGCGCGAGCAGCACGGCCATCAGGTCCGCGGCCGACATCGAGGACGTCGGATGCCCGGACCCCGCGGCGGCGGACGCACGCACGCTGTCCACCCTCAGCTGCTGCCCGAGTTCGGCGAGTTCGAGATCGGAGAGTTCGGGGAGTTCGACGGTGTCCATGGCCGCCGGGTACCCGCCGCCGCGGGCGCTTAACGCCATCGTCCGGCGCACCGGGAAGGGGACGGCGGAGGGGGCGAGGCGGGGTCGAGGAGGGGGACGAGGAGGGATCGGGTGAAGGGAGGGCGTCTCGGCGGCCGCCCCAACTAGATGAATGAGTCCAAGGGATGTCCTGCGGACATAGGACGAGGGCGTCCAGTGTCGATGTGTGACGACCGACCTGGACACCCTCGCAACGGC
>NZ_JBFAKW010000198.1:0-11929 GCF_040655955.1 Streptomyces sp. NPDC050263
TACGGGCCAGGTATTGCGTCACAACAACACCAACCCGTGCGGCTCACTCTGCGTTCCGGCTCAGACCGCGATCACTGTCGTACACCACGTCGTAAGGGCTGTCCACTGAGGTTGGTGACAGTGATCAGAGCTGGGCGACCTTGTACGGGTGAGGGCCTTTAGGGTTCCCGGTCGTCGCGTGGACCGACGGTGAGGTCTCCCATTGCATAGACACCGACGAGGGCGGCCTCGGCAGGGAATACACCCTGGTCACCGCTGGTACCATCGCTCGTTTCGCCGGCGGGCTTCCCGTCCTGCGGGGCAGCGTAGGGGTTCCCGAGGGCAGCACCGGGCCGCACGGCAAGGCTCCCGGCGCACGGCTGCGGCCTCAGCGGTAACCAGACGCCACGAGAGAGCGGCCCGTCCCCTGTGTACGCCGGCGGGGCGGGTCGCAGTGCGCCTGCTCGGGCGTTCACGAGTGCCCTTTGCGCTGGCAGGCGGGTGAGGCTGACGGCAGCTCGATCCCGTGTGGCTTCGGGGGAGGATACGAGGGATCCGCGGCGACACGGCGGCGCGATGAGAGCAAGGCTCCAAGATTCGCCGTAGAGCGAGCCCGGCCGGGGCAGAATATCGAGCATGCCGATACGGGGTGGGTACGGTCGTGGACTGCGGCCGGGTCGAGCCTGGGCGGGGCTGTCGGCGATGCTCTTACTGGGGGGCTGCGGCCTGTTGGGTGACGGAACCGAGGGCTCGGAGACGAATGCCCGGAGTTCCGCGGACCGAGGCTTCGTGGTCCGCTACGAACAGCCGTCTGCTGCCGATCTGGATGGCGCTTCGTTCCTGCGCAGCCGGAAGCTGATGGAGGGGGCTTCCGAATCCCTCAACGCCTTCGTTGGCGTGGCCCGTCAGGTGGGCATCGTCGGCCGTTCCTGCGGTGGAGAAGGTTCCGGCTACGATCCTGAAGCTCGCCGAATCGAGGTCTGCTACGAAGAGGTGGCGGAGGAACGCGAGCTTTTCCAGAGTGCCGGACACCACCCGGCTGATGACGAGGTTGTCGCCGTACTGGTGGAAACGGTCTTCCATGAAGCCGGCCATGTCCTCATCGACGAATTGGGCCTGTCCTTCACCGATCGGGGAGAAGAGGATGCTGCGGACCAGTTTGCTGCTCTGATGCTACTTCGCAAAGACGTCAGCGGTGAGCGGCAGTTGCGGGTGGCCGCCGAGGAATACGAGCTATCCGCAGCCGAGGACGAGATGGTTGAGGACGAGGTGGCCCACGACGATGACGATGAGCACTCGCCGGACCGTCTACGTGCTGCCAACCACTTGTGCTACCTCTACGGGTCCGCTCCTGGCCGGAATTCGGATGTGGCTGATTCAAGTCTTCTCAGCCGAGCACGTGCCGCAGGATGCGGAAAGGAGTGGGCTCTTGTACGCGGCAACTGGATGAAGAATCTCGCACCCCTGTTGCGAGGCCGATGACGATGCCTGTGCTTCCCGTTCGCGATTCGGGGAAGCGCGGCGCTCTCGGCCTGGGCGAGTTCCCGATAGGGCGAGGCCGTTGGGGACATCCTTGGGGAATGTCCGCGCGGCCACTGCTCTTCTTCGGGCCACTGTTGCGCCCACCGGGAGACGACCACCGCGTGAGCGACCTCGAACGCCTCGAACGCCTCGGCCGCCTTCGGTGCGTGACGCAGCAGCTCCACGTGCCGCCGGTGCGCCACGAGCATCTCGGGCAGCCCCGCCGGATCGATCTGCTCGGTGCCCGCCGGCGCGCGGTCGACCCAGTGGGTGCCGAGCATCCAGCGCCGGTGGCGCGGGCAGATACGGGTGTGCGGTTTCAGGTACAGCCGGCGGCCTTCCCCCGCGGCCGGCACCACCACCCCGAAGCGGAACCGCCCGGCCGCACCCGCCCCCTCCGGTGAGAGGGGGCGGGTGCGGCCCCGGCCGGCTGGGCACGCTGCAGGATCTCCTCGGGCATCCGGCGGAACACCGAGTCACGGGCCCGCGCTTCGGCGTTGAGGTACATCTCGCGAGGCATGCCCCGTCTGGCTCCACACCTGCAATCACCACCGCGGACACACCGCGCTCAGGGCCAACCACCCGCCAGCCGCGTCCCCGACCTCTCGGGTCAGTACAGCCAGGACGGTTCCTGGGCGCTGTGGCGGGCCGCCGTAGGCTCGGGGCATGAGTGAGATGGGCCTGCGCGAGCGCAAGAGGCAGCGGATGTACCAGGCCGTGTCGGAAGTCGCCATCGGGCTCTTCCTGGAGCGCGGCTTCGACGCGGTGTCCGTCGCCGAGGTGGCCGCCGCGGCCGAGATCTCCAAGCCGACCCTCTTCCGGTACTTCCCGGCCAAGGAGGACCTGGTCCTGCATCGGATCGCCGATCACGAGGGGGAGGCGGCCCGGGTCGTCGTCGAGGGGCGGGCCGAGGGGCTCGCGCCGCTGCCCGCCCTGCGCCGGCACTTCCTCGACGGACTGGCCGCGCAGGACCCCGTCACCGGCCTCAACGACCACCCGGCGGTCCGCGCCTTCTACGACCTCCTCTATGGCACGCCCTCGCTGGTGGGCCGTCTGTACGGCTATCTGGAGCGGGCCGAGGCCGCCCTCGCCGAGGCCCTGGGCGCCGACCTGGACGCCCGGCTGGCGGCCGGCCAGATCATCGCCGTCCGGCGGATCCTCGCCGAGGAGAACTGGCGGCGGATCGCGGCGGGGGAGCGGGTGGCGGACGTACGGGCGGACGCGGTGGCGGCGGCGGAGCGGGCGTTCGCGGTGCTGAGCGCGGGGCTGCCGCGGCTCACCTGAGCGGTCCAGCATTTTGATGCACGGTAAAAGATGTGACTCGGTAACGTTATTAGTTACTCTTGGCGCATGCCCTCCGCCGACCCTGCCGCCAGCGATGACCCCGCCGCCGTCCTCCGCCACGAACGCGCCCACCACGACGCCTGCCGAACCGCCTTCGCCGCGATGGTCGAGGGCGCCGACCTCCAGGTCGTCACCGGCGAGGACGTGTCCGCCTCCGGCGCCGACGCCGAGGCCCTCGGACACCGGTTCCGCAGCCACGCCAAGGCACTGCACGAGCTGCCCGAAGGGCCGCTGTTCTTCGGTCGGCTGGACTTCCTGACCGGAGAACCCGGCCACCACATCGGCCGGCTCCGCATCAGCGAGCACCCGGCCGCCCCGCCGCTCGTCGTCGACTGGCGGGCCCCCGTCTCCCGCGCCTTCTACCAGGCCAGCGCCCGCGACCCCCAGGGCGTGGCCGTACGGCGACGGTTCGGCTGGGCCCCGGGCAGCCGGGGCGACTCCGCCGACCTCACCGGCCTGGAGGACGAACCCCTGGCGGACGGCCGGTCCGAGGACGCCGCCGACGGCTTCCTCGTCCGCGAGCTCGAACGCCCCCGCGTCGGCCCGATGCGGGACATCGCGGCCACCATCCAGCCCGAACAGGACGACCTCGTCCGGGGGGACCTCGCCGAGTCCGTGTGCGTGCAGGGCGCCCCCGGCACCGGCAAGACCGCCGTCGGCCTGCACCGGGCCGCCTACCTCCTCTACACCCACCCCCGGCGCATCCAACGCGGCGGACTGCTGATCCTCGGCCCCAACCGCGCCTTCCTCTCCTACATCGCCGAGGTGCTGCCCGCCCTCGGCGAGACCGGCGTACGGCAGTCGACCCTCCACGACGAGATCGGCCGCCACCCGGTCACCGGAACGGACCCCGACCGCACCGCCGCCGTCAAACACGGCGCCCGGACGGCCGAGGTGCTGCGCCGCGCGCTGTACCGCCGGGTGACGGCCGAGGGCGTCGAGGCGCTCGCCGTCCCGGAGGGCTCCTACCGCTGGCGCGTCACCGGCCACGAGCTGGCACGGATCGTCGCCGGAGTGCTCGCCGACGAGCTGCCGTACGAGACCGGGCGGGAGCGGGTGCGCAGCCGGATCGTGCGCCGGATCCAGGAGCAGGCCGAACGCCGGAGCGGACCCCGCCCGGCCGCCTGGACCCGCCGGATCGAACGCGCGCGGCCGGTGAGCGCCTGCCTGGAGGCGGTCTGGCCGAAGGCGAGCCCGGAGGAGGTGCTGACCCGACTCCTCACCTCCCGGGAGGAGTTGGCGTCGGCGGCGGACGGCCTCCTGGACCCCGCGGAACAACGCGCCCTGCTCTGGCCACGCCCGCCCCGCTCCCCGAGGTCGGCCCGCTGGTCGGCCGCCGATCTCGTCCTCCTCGACGAGCTCGCCGGCCTCCTCGACCATCCGCAGGGATACGGTCATGTCGTCGTCGACGAGGCCCAGGACCTCTCCCCGATGGAGTGCCGGGCCGTCGCCCGCCGGATCCCCTTCGGCTCGCTCACGGTCCTCGGCGACCTGGCCCAGGGCACCACCCCCTGGGCGGCCGCCTCCTGGCCGGTCCAGCTGGCCCACCTGGGCAAGCCGGACGCCACGATCGTCCCCCTGACCATGGGCTTCCGCGTCCCGGCCGCCGTGCTCACCCTCGCGGGCCGCCTCCTCGACCGCCTCGACGCCGACGTCCCGCGCGCCGACTCGCTGCGCCGGGACGGCGAACTGCGCATCCGGCGGGCGGACGGCGACCTCTCCCGCGCGGTCGTCGCCGCCGTCCTCGACGCCCTCACCCGCGAGGGCTCGATCGGCGTCATCGCCGCAGACGCGCAGGTCGACGGCGTCCGCGAGGCGCTGACCACGGCCGGCGTCCCCACCTCCGGCCCGGACGACCCGGCCGCCCGCGTGACGCTCGTCCCCGCGACCCTCGCCAAGGGCCTGGAGTACGACCACGTCGTCGCCGTCGAACCGGCGGCCGTCGCGGAGTCGGAACAACGCGGCCTGAACCGCCTCTACGTGGTACTGACACGCGCGGTGTCGAGACTGGAGGTGGTGCACGAACGGGAACTGCCGTGGGAGGAGTGACGCGCCCGCCTCCCCGGGGCATCCTGTACGACGATGCTGCTCTTCCTGGACGTCGACGGGACGCTGATCCCGTTCGGAGGCACGGCCCCCTACCCGCAGTACGGACGACCGTCGCCCCCGTCGCCGCACCCCCTGCTGCCCCGCCTGGACCCGGCCCTCGGCCCCCGACTGCTCGCCCTGGGCTGCGAGTCGGTGTGGGCGACGACTTGGCTGGACGACGCGAACACCGTCCTCGGACCGTGGCTCGGCCTGCCCGCGCTACCGGTGGTGCGGTGGCCGGACGAGACGGCGGGCGCGGCGGCGGAGGGGGATCCGGCGGCCGGTGGCGTGCACTGGAAGACGCGGCCCCTGGTCGAGTGGGCCTCGGGCCGTCCCTTCGTCTGGCTCGACGACGAGATCACCAGCGCCGACCGCTCCTGGGTGGCCGCCCATCACCCCGGCCGCGCTCTCCTGCACCGTGTCGACCAGCGGCGCGGCCTGACGGACGAGGACTTCGCGGTGGTGGCGGACTGGATCGCAGGGGTCCGGAGCGGAGGAGGTTAGCGGGGCGGCGGGCCCTGTCGGCTCCTCAGTGCCAGCTCTCCAGTGCCTCCCGGGTCGCCAGGTACCCCCGGTCGATGAGGTCCGGGACGCCGGCGGCCGACCAGGAGGAGTGGCCGGCGGTGTCGATGGTGACGACCAGGTCGGCGTGCCGGCCGTGCGCCGGGTGGTCGGGGCGGGACTCGAACCAGCGGCGCCAGCGGGTGTTGCCGCGGCCGAAGCCCACGGCGATGACCCGTTCGGCGCCGAGCCGGTGCGCGGCCCACACCGGCGACGGCGACAGCACCGCGCCGTCCACGCAGAGCGCGCCGCCCTCCTCCAGCCGGACCGGCGGGAACAGGCCGGGCACGGCGGTGCTGGCCCGTACGGCGGTGGTCAGCGAGCCGGAGGCGACCAGCCGCGGCGTCGTGGACCGCAGCTCCGTGACCACCGCGCCGAACCGGGTCGGCAGCTCCTCTATCAGCAGGTCGCCGAGCATCTGCTCGATGCCGCGGACCATGGGCGTGGTGTCCAGCAGCCCCAAGCGCGGGGTGATCGTGGCGGACCCGAAGTCCGCCCACTGCGCCCGCAGCAGTCGCGCGGTGATCCGATCGCTGCCGACCCCGGCCGCCCAGGCCCCGCCGATCAGCGCCCCCGCACTGGCCCCGGTCACCACGGAGATCTCGATCCCGGCCTCCTCGACGGCCCGCAGCACACCGGCGTGCGCGGCGCCCCGGGCCGCCCCGCTGGACAGGACCAGGCCCAATGCAGGCGACTGCGGCGACGACACCGACGGGCTCCTTCGACGTACCGGCTGGGCCGGTATGGTCCCACGCCCGCGCAGCGGACGATCTTGTGGCGTCGATCGCCCAGGGGTCCCCGGGGCCATGGTGGGGGCCACGTGTGACCACGGGGGTACACCCGGGTTTCCACGGGTGCGCCCGGGACCCGGTCCGGACGACGGTTGCTAGGTCACTGAGCCGGGTCCTGGCGCACGATGAGCCGGTCCCGGCATCCGGACCACCGGAAGCGGGGAAGACCGCCATGCACTTGTCCAGCATCGACGTCGTGTCGGAGCGAGGCTCGTCCACAGTGGGTACGACCGGGAGCGCGACGGCGACCGCCGTTCGCTCCGGGCCCGAGGCGGCAGCGGAGTTCGAGAGCGTCCGTTGTCTGCTGTTCAAGATCGCCTACCAGACCCTGGGCCGGGCCGTCGACGCCGAGGACGTCGTCCAGGACGTATGGCTGCGCTGGCAGGGCGCGGACCGGGCACAGGTGCGCAACCGGGTCGCGTTCCTCGTGACCATCACGACCCGGGTCGCGCTCAACACGGCGACCTCGGCGCACGCCCGTCGCGAGGTCTGTGCCGGCGGATGGAGCCGGGAACACGATCTCGCGTCCGTCGACCCGGAGGGGGAGGCCGAACGCGGGGAGGCGCTCGAGATCGCGGTCGGGCTCCTGATGGAACGGCTGACCCCGGTCGAACGTGCCGTCTACGTGCTGCGCGAGGCGTTCGAATACCCGTTCCGTGAAATCGCCGAACTGCTCGAGCTCAGCGAGGTCAACGCGCGGCAGCTGGCGTTCCGGGCGCGCAGACATCTCGCCGGACAACGGAGCGGCCCGGTCGACCCGACGGAGCGGGACGGTCTGCTGGAAGCCTTCCTCGACGCGGCGCGGGCGGGCGACATGGCGCACCTCATCGATCGACTCCAGGGGCTGCGCGCGCTGCCGCAGCCCGGATGAGGGCGGCTGTCCGGCTGATGGGCCGATGATTGTCCGGGGCCGCACGCACGGGGCATGATGGGCACGACCCGAGTTGATCAGGGTCTGGTCCTGTTTGACGACCTGCGCGGTGGTGGTGGATGTCGAGCAGCGCTCCTCGGCGCCGGCTGCGTGGCCGAATGGACGAGTGCGGGGCGCTCGATCAGATGCTGGCCGGCGCGAGGGCCGGTCGGAGCCAGGTGCTGTTGCTGCGCGGCGAGCCCGGGGTCGGCAAGTCCGCGCTGGTCGAGTACCTGGTGGAGAGCGCGGCGGGCTGCCAGATCCTGCGGGTCGCCGGTGTCGAGTCCGAGATGGAGCTGCCGTTCGCCGGGCTGCACCAGCTGTGCATGCCGATGATGGGACAGCTCGAGCGCCTTCCCGGCCCCCAGCGTGATGCCCTGGCCATCGCGTTCGGTCTGAGCGCGGGCAGCGCCCCGGACCGCTTCATGGTCGGACTGGCGGTGCTCAGCCTGCTGGCCGAGGTGGCGGAGGAGCAGCCGCTCGTCTGTGTGGTGGACGACGCCCAGTGGCTCGACCGGGTCTCCGCGCAGACGCTGGCCTTCGTCGCGCGCCGACTGCTCGCGGAGCGGGTGGTGCTGCTGTTCGCGGCGCGCACGTCGACGCCTGCTCCGGTCGACGACCACTGGGCGGCGATGCGGCAGCTCGTGATCCGGGGACTGCGCGAAGACGACGCGCGTGAGCTGCTGGACTCGGTGGTCCCCGGGCGGCTGGACGAGCGGGTCCGGGACCGGATCGTCGCCGAGACCCGCGGCAACCCGCTGGCCCTGCTGGAACTGACGCGCGGGTCGACCGCGGCGGAGCTGGCCGGCGGGTTCGGGCGTCCGGACGCGCGTCCGCTGGCGAGTCAGATCGAGCAGAGCTTCCTGCGGCGCATCGGCACACTGCCGGAGGCGGCGCAACGGCTGCTGCTGGCGGCGGCCGCCGAGCCGGTGGGGGACGTGCCGTTGCTGCGGCGGGTGGCCGAGCGGCTCGACATCGCGCCGGACGCCGCGGGGGAGGCCGAGGCGGCGGGGCTGATCGAGTTCGGCGCGCAGGTGCGGTTCCGTCATCCGCTGGTGCGCTCGGCGGCCTATCGCGCGGCCGACCCCCGAGACCGCAGGGACGTGCACCGCGCGCTGGCCGAGGCGACCGACCCCGACTCCGACTCGGACCGCCGGGCCTGGCACCACGCCCATGCGGCGGTCGAGCCCGACGAGGCCGTGGCGGGCGAACTGGAGCGCTCGGCCGGCCGGGCCCAGGCGCGCGGCGGTCTCGCGGCGGCGGCCGCGTTCCTGAGACGGGCGACCGAGCTGACGCCCGATCCGGTCAGACGCGGAACCCGGGCGGCGGCCGCGGCGCAGGCATCCTTCGAGGCAGGGGCCCCCGACACGGCGCTCGAACTCCTCGCCGCCGCGGAGATGGGCCCGCTGAACGAGGTCCAGCAGGCCCGGCTGATCCGGCTCCGCGGCCAGATCGTCTTCGCGCGCAGACGCGGCGGTCAGGCCTTGCCGCTGCTGCTCGACGCGGCCGGCCGACTGGAACGCGTCGACGACGGGCAGGCGCGCGAGGCGTATCTCGAAGCGATCGGCTCAGCGGTCATCGCCGGTCGGCTCTGCGGCCGTGCCGCATTGCGGGAGGTGGCCGAGGCCGCCCGCGCCGCACCGCGCGCACCGCAGCCTCCGCGGCTGACGGACCTCCTTCTCGACGGCCTGGCGACGCGGTTCACCGAAGGCTACGTCCGGGGTGCGCCGCCGTTGAAGCTCGCGCTGCGGGCGTTCCGGCAGGCCGCCGAACGGGGCGACGACGACGTCATGCGCTGGCTCTGGCTGACCTGGCTGGTCGCCAATGACATGTGGGACGACGAGACATGTCAGGAGCTGACCACGGGCGCGGTCCGGGCGGCTCGCGAGACCGGCGCGCTCAATTTCCTCCCCCTGGCCCTCTGCTACCGCGCCATCCAGCATGTGCATGCCGGGGAGTTCGACCTCGCCTCGGGGTTGACCGACGAGTCCGACACCATGACGGAGGTGACCGGCAACTCGCCCCTCGGGTACGCGAAAGCGTTCCTCGCGGTCTGGCGCGGCGACGACGTCCGGGTGGTGGAGTGGATCGACAGCCGGGTCCGGGACGCGACGTCCTGGGGCGAGGGGCGGGCGATCGGGACGGGCAACTACCTGATCGCGGTGCTGTACAACGGGCTGGGCCGCTACCAGGACGCCCTGGCCAGGGCCGAACGGGCATGGGAGCACGAGGAACTGGCGGGATTCGGGTTCGCCCTCTTCGAGCTGGTCGAGGCGGGTGCTCGCAGTGACGCTCCCGAGGCGGCCGAGGCGGCCCTGCGCCGCCTCGAGGAACAGGCCGAGGCCAGCGGCACCAACTGGAGTCTGGGCGCCGTGGCCCGGTCGCGAGCGCTGCTCAGCGACGGTCCGGCCGCCGACCTGCTGTACCGCGAGGCCATCGAGCGCCTCGAGCACAGCCGGGTCGCCGTCTACCTCGCGCGCACCCACCTGGTGTACGGCGAGTGGCTCCGCCGCGAGAACCGGCGCGTCGAGGCGCGCGAGCATTTGCGCACCGCCTACGAGCGGTTGCGCGGGTTCGGAGCGAGCGCCTTCGCCGAGCGCGCCCGCCGCGAGCTCCTGGCCACCGGCGAGTCGGTACGGCAGCGCACGGTCGACGTACGCGAGGTCCTCACCGCGCAGGAAGCGCAGATCGCCCGACTGGCCGCCGACGGAAAGACGAACTCCGAGATCGGCGCCGAGCTGTTCATCAGCCCGCGCACGGTCGAATGGCACCTGCACAAGGTGTTCACCAAGCTCGACGTCAACTCCCGGAACAAACTCCGCGGCGCACTGTCCCGCGCCTGACGACCGATGTCCGTTTCCCAGTAGAAGTGGCGGAGAGCGACGCCTCTGACCGGAGTCCCGTCAGTTGGAGCGGGACACCGTTAGCCCTTGGCGTCCCAGCGCATGTGGTTGTGGAAATCCGGGTGATCGCTGGCCCCATGGTGTCCCAGTAGAACTGGCGGCGGGTGGTGCGGTTGACCTGTGCTCATCCAGCTTGGCTGGGACGTCGGATGACGGTGGGCGGTTCGTCTCTGTGGGATCGCGACCGGCAGAAGCCGGACCGGAGCATCCCAGGGTTCCACGTGATCAAGCTGCCTTCGGCTTCTTGCCAAGCCTCTGGGAGACGGGCTTAGGTCTGGTCTGCTCAGCGATGTGGTCGAGTTCGACCGTGTCCAGCGTGCGTTTGGTGATCTTCTCGGCACCGCTGTCGATCGCCTCGACTGCTGCCTCCCGGACAACATCCTGGTCGACCGCGAGGTCGTCGCGGTCATCGAGGAGCAACAGCAGTGGGTCCGGGACCACTTTCCCGGCATCACTCCGCGTCACCTGTTCATGCAGCGGACCGGAAACCGCCAGGGCGACAAACCCTATCCGTCCGGGACTTACGCCTGGATGCTCCGCGAGTTCAGCAAGATCGTGAAGATCACCGACAGCAAGGGCCGCCCCGTCGGCCTCAGCCACACCCACCGCTTCCGACACACCAAACTGACGAGGCTTGCCGAACTCGGCCTGCCCGTCCACGTGTTGATGCACTATGCCGGACATGTCACCCCGTCGATGTCGATGCACTACGTCGCCGCCCGCCAGGAACACGCCGAGCAGGCGTTCCTCGCCACCGCCAAGCTGCGGGCCGACGGCACCCCCGTCGTGTTCTCCCGTGACGACCACGACAGCCTCCACTTGTTCAACCGCGCCGACCGGTTTCTGCCCCACGGCTGGTGCATGCTGCCGCCCATGCAGACCTGCGACAAGGGAAATGCTTGCCCGACCTGCTCGGTCTTCGTCACCGATGCCTCCCACCAGACGGCTCTGGAACGGCAGTTGGCCGAGACAACGGCATTGATCGACCGCAGCACCACCGCCTTCCAGGAACGTCATGGCCGCCCGATGCCCGAGGACAACGTCTGGCTCCTCCAACGGCGAGCCGAGCACGCAGCCCTCATGAAGCTGCTGGACACCATCCGCGACAAGCCCGGCCGGGCAGTCCAGGGCGCCGGCTGCGGCGCGGCCCCCACTGGCCCCATCCCGCTCAGTCTCGACCTCTACCGCCACCGAAGGACTCGGCCATGACCGACGCCCGCACCAAGCGCACCCAAACCCTCACAGCCGCCGCGAAGGCAAAGTCCCAGGCCAAGACGAAGAGCGCGGAGAACGCGATCCGCACCCTGGTCAAGCGCGGAGAGCCGATCACCTTCCAGGCCGTTCAGCGCGAGGCTGGCGTCTCCCACGCGTTCCTCTATAACCACCCTGACCTGCGCGGACGCATCGAACAACTGCGAGCCCAAGCCCGGCCGCTCCCTGTCCCGACACCTCCGGCCGACGAGCAGAGCGCCCTCGTCCTCGCGCTCACCAGCCAAATCACCCGGCTGAAGAAGCAGCACCGAGAAGAAGTACAGGCCCTGCGGGACGCACTGGAACAGGCCCACGGCGAGAACCTCGACCTCCGTCGCGAACTCGCCCGCCGGGGCTCACCCGGACAGGTCCAGCCCAGCTGACCGGCGGCGGCACCACCGACGAACCCGAACGCAGCCCCAGGGCACTGTGCTGCACGACCCCGGCGGGAACAGTCGCATTCCCCGACCTCTTGCGGGTCAACTCCACTAGTGCCGCGGCAGGCAACGTTTGCCCGTCAAGGAGCGGCGTCCGGTGCGTGCTCTCGGTGTGCCGGCCGGAAGTCCTCGTACTGGACGTAC
>NZ_JBFAKW010000199.1:0-11810 GCF_040655955.1 Streptomyces sp. NPDC050263
GAACAGTGATCTTGGTCGACACGGTTCTAGCAGGAGCTCCATCTCCGCTTCAGGCGGCTTGACACGTCAGCCCCGCGCCTAACTACACGGCATTGCATCTAGACCTCCAGGAGGTGGAGGACGTCGGTGAGGTGGCGGCGTACGGCCTTGATGTAGGCGGGGTCCGTGGCCGGGTCGTTGATCCAGCGGATGGACTGCTCCATGAACCACTCGACGGCCCACATGCGGTGCCAGCCCAGCGCCCACTTCTCGGCAGGGAGGCCGCCCCGTTCGGCGAGGGCGTCAGGCGTGCCGCCTTCGGTGACGTAGGTGCCCAGGAAGACCCGCAGACGCACCGGATCGGGAGTGTCGAGGGTGCCGTGCCAGCTGGCGAGGTCGAGCAGGCCGGGGCCGGTGAAGGCGCGGGCGAAGTCCAGCAGCCGCCAGCCGTGCCGGCCGATGTGGAGGCTGGTGGGGTGGAACTCGGAGTGCACCCAGCCGAACGGAGCCACCGTCGCGTCGGCCGAGCGCTCTCCGGCGGCCTGTGCGATCCGGTCGAGCGCATCCTCCACGTCGTCCGCGTCCTGCCACCGCTCGGCCTTGCGGAGTCGGCCGAGGTGTTCCAAGGCCCGGCTCGGCAGGGCGCGCAGCCGCTCCTGGTCGAGGACGGGCAGGGTGGCAGCCGTGCGGGTTCGGTGCAGGACCACGGCAGCGGCAGCGCCGTCGAGGTCGTCGGCCTCGCGGGCGGCGGGGCCGAGGTCCTCCAGCAGCATCCCGAGCCAGCCGTCCACGATTGCGGAGGCGTGAACGGCAGGCACCGGGACGCCGAGGGTGCGTGCGAGCCGGAGTGCCTTGTCCTCGCTGTCGAACGGCTTCTTGGCGTACTTGAAGATGGCGGTCGTGCCGTCGGTGAAGGTCAGGCGCTCGACGCCGGACATGGACCACACGCGCACCTCCTCGCGCTCCGCAGTTGACTGGCCGGCGATGGTCAGGAGGTTGTCGAGGAGGTCGGCGTTGAGGGTGGTGTCCATAGGGGGCTCCAGTGCGATTGGTGGCGTCCGGGGCGGGCGAAGAGTGCCTGCCCGCCCCGGAGCCAGGTTGTGGTGCTACGCGGCCGGGGTCACGCGGTGGGCGTAGACCTGCTCGATCCAGCCGGCCTTGAAGGCGGCGAGGTCGTCGCGGAAGGTGGCCATCGAGGCACCGTAGGGGGCCACGACACCGCCGGACTGGTCCGGCACGGACTGGCAGCCGTGCACGAGCCGTCCGCCGAGGGCGGCGTGGGCCTTGATGGACTCGATGCGGCGGTGCTCGTTGAACCAGCCGCCGTGGTAGACCTCGTCGAGCATGCCGCCCGTCTCGTCGTCGAGGTCGAAGACGACGGAGGTGGCGGCGGGGAAGAACCAGCACGGGCCGACGTTGGAGATGTGCCCGTCCAGCTCGACCTTGTTGAGCGCCATCAGCGTGGCCGCCTCGCGCAGCATCCGCAGGTGCTCGGCGGTGATCTGCGGCAACCCGAGGCCGGCGAGGTGCTCGTCGCGGAAGATGTACGCGTACGTCTCGTAGGCGGTGGCGAGGACGCGGGCGGCGTCCGAAGTGGACTCGGCGTGGTTCTTGATGAACTCCAGCGCGAGCTGCTCGACCGAGCTCTCGGTCGTCTCCTCCACCCCCAGGAGCTGGGACTTGACCAGATCCCAGTCGGCGACGAGCCACGTGTTGGACTCGAAGCGGAAGAAGTACTCGGCCGGGTTGATGGTGATGCGTCGGCCGTCGACCTGGATGCCTGGCAGGCGGCTCCAGCGCTCGTCGAACGCCTCGGGCAGTACGACCGTGATGGCCGCGGTGTCGATGGTGGTCATCGTGTCTCCGTCTCTGATCGGCCGGGTTCGGGCACAGGAATGCCCGAACCCTGTGTAGGCGTACGGAACTTCGGGGGCCGCCCGGCCGAAGGGGGAGCCTGGTCACGGTGTCGGACCGGGGCTGGGCGGCTGATGATTAGTGAACACTCCGTCACGCATAGTGGGTACGGTGAGAGGCAGTTGAAGCGGTATACGCGGTTTACAGCCCTGGACGGGAGGCGAGCGTGGCAGCGCCGCGAGAACCCAACTCCCGCCTGCGCGACACCATCGACGCGACCGGCTGCACGTACGACGCCCTGGCAAGGGACGTTCGGCGCATCGCGGCCGAGAACGGTGAGATCTTCCAGACCAACAAGTCGGCCATCTCGCACTGGGTGAAGGGCGCGCGCCAACCCACTGGCCGAACCGGCCAGTACCTCGCCGAAGCCTTGTCCCGACGATCTGGCCGCATCATCACGCAGACCGAGATCGGCCTACGCACGCCAGACGCCGACGGGCCGGACGAGCAGGACCCCGTCTTGGCCGCGACCGACCTGGGCCGCGCCGACGTTGAGCGCCGCCGCTTCCTCGCTGTGGCTGCCTTCACCACTGCTGGCGTCGCCATGCCGCTCGCCCACGACCACGAGGCCACCGCCCGCATGCTCCGCGCCCGCACCGGCACCTCCGTGGTCGGGACAGAGGACGTGGACGTCGTACGTCACATCACCGCCGCCTTCAGCGCCGCCGACGAACGCCTCGGCGGCGGTCACGGCCTGACCACGGTCACGGCTTACCTGGCAGACACCGCCGCCCCCATGCTCCGGGGCCGCTTCCCGAACGATGCCTTACGGCGGGCTGCCTTCGGTGCGGTCGCAGAACTCGCCTACCTAGCAGGCTGGAAGCACCATGACCTCGGCCAGGAAGGCGCTGCCCAGCGCTACTACCAGGTCGGCTACCAGCTCGCCTGCGAAGCCGACCCGCACGGCCACGCCGCCTGGATGATGCGTGCCCTCGCCCACCAGGCCCTCAGCCTCAAGCAGCCCCACCACTGCGTCGACCTCGTAGAAGGTGCTCTCACCCGCGGTCTCAGCCACGTCGATGGCCAGACGGAAGCACTGCTCCACATCACTCACGCCCGCGCCTACGCCGCCGTCGAGGAGAAGCCCGCAGCGGCCCGCGCCCTACTCGCCGCTGAGGACGCCCTATTGCGCGAAGACGGTCCTCAGCCCAGCTACTCCCGCGTCAGCGGCCCAGCGGCCGGCACCGTGGCGAGTCACACGGCCCGCACCCTCACCGACCTCACGGACCACGTCGGCACCGAGCAACAGCACCGCGACGCCCTGATCCGCTGGGACCCCGAGAAGTACAAGCGCGTCCACGCCCTCACCTATGCCGACCTAGGCGACAGCCTCGCCGCCCAGGCCCGCGCCGACGAGGCCGTTGCCGCTTGGTCCCAGGCCCTGACCCTTATGGAGGGCATGACCTCGGACCGCACCCGCAAGGCCATCACCTCTCTCCGCTCCACCCTCGCCGTCTACCAGCGCCGCAAGGTACCCGGCGCCACCGAACTCGCCCGCCGCGCACGCGAAGCACTGGCCTAAGCTGCCCACCAACCGGCCGACGAAGGGACACCATCCGTGGCTCAGCGGACAACCGACGACCAGCCCAAAGCCCTACCGCCCGCCCTCGAATCCATGACCCTGCTGGTCGCCGCCGTCATCGTCCACGACAAGGTCACCAACCGTGTCGTCCTCCTCCAGCGCAGCGAGAACGCAAAGTTCGCCCAGGGCATGTGGGACCTCCCCGTCGGCAAGAGCGAACCCGGCGAGCCCATCACCGAAACCGCAGTACGTGAGCTGTACGAGGAGACCGGCCTGACCGTGAAACCGGAGTCCCTGAAGGTCGCCCACATCATCCACGGCGCTTGGGGCGTCGAAGCCCCCAACGGCTTCCTAACCGTCGTCTTCGCCGTCCACGAATGGGCTGGCGAACCAGAGAACCGCGAGCCGCGCAAGCACGCCCAGGTCTGTTGGGTTGAGACAGATACCATCCCTGAGAAGTTTGTCGACACCACTGCCAGTGCTCTCCACCGCTACCTGGCGGATGGTGCTCAGGTCTCGCTCGACGGCTGGCGCTAGTAGGCACCTTCAATGCACGTCGGGTGCGGGATGCGCAAAATGTGCAGTATAAGCACCTTTGGTCGCGCTAGTAAGTGCCTGGCTACATACGCGTGCAGAGCCCTTCATCCGCCACGCCTGCTGTCATGTCTGTATGAGCTACGGCATACTTGGCTCATGGTCCGTCGGGGGGCGACGAGCGCGCTGTAGGGGGAGTCAGGTGCGGGAGCAAGTCAATGACCGCTATGTGCTTATCAAAGGGTTCAAGCGGCTTGGCGGACTCGGTGAGGTCCATAAGGCGGTTGACTTCGAAGCGGGCGGCTCTCATGTCGCAGTCAAGCTCATTCGAGGCGTTCCAGATGAGCATATCACCCGTCAGCTATTTCAACGAGAAACCGAAGCCCTGCGCGCTGTTCGTCATTCAAACATCGTGCGCCTCTTAGACTCAGGTTGGGATTCAAAGCGAGAAAGCTATTTCCTCGTTTTGGAATGGCTTAACGAGTCGCTTGCAGATCACCTTGGCCGGGAAGGCCCCTTCACATGGGAGAATCTAGCGTCAGGCGTTGCTCAGCCTCTGGCGGAGGCGTTGGCACACGCGCATTTGAGTGGCGTGGCTCATAGGGATATCAAGCCCCAGAACGTCTTGTTTGACGACGCTGCTGTGCCGAAGTTGGCCGACTTCGGTATTGCAAAGATGCAGGAAAAGATCAGTCCTCCCGGGTTGACCGTGGGCGACTTCAGGTCGGAGCCGTACGCACTGCCTTACAGCGATTCGGCAGCGCTTCCATATGCTCGTGACGTGTATGCATTTGGCGTACTTCTCATCCAAGCGCTCACGGCTGAGACCTTGAGGCAACAGCAGGATATCCAACCAGCGCTACAACGAGCAGATGTGTCACCGGATGTTCGTCGGCTCCTTGAAGACTGCATCACCGCGGATGAGTCTAAGCGCCCTGCTAATGGAGCAGTGGTAGCTCAGAGGTTGGCTAGCATTCGCGATGCCCGAGCCGCGCGAGCAGAAGTTGGAGCCGGGGTAATTTGGCTCCAGCTAACACGCGCAGCGATTAAGAAAGTACTGGGTGACCAGGAAATCGAAGATCGTCACGCGGCGGCAAGCATTCTGCAGCGAGATCTCAGCAAGGGAGCGCAGGCAGAATTTAGGTTTGACTCTGGAAAGCACAGTCATGACCCGGAGACGATTTATCTCACTGGCTACGACTACCAGATGACCCTGAAGCGTCACCAGACGGAGCCCGCTCTGGTGATTGTCGGAGTTAAACGATGCGAAGAGGAATGGCGTGACAAGGCGCAGCGTGTAGCTTGTTCGCTTGGGCGAAATTTTTCCTTTCAATGCTCGCGACCCTCGGATACGCGTAAAGCTAAGAGTGGTCTCGATTCACTTGTCTATATGCTTGAGAAGCATATAGCGGCACGTCAAGAAGCACACGTTGCTGCTCGCGATCAGCAAGAGGAAAATGAGCTATTTGATAAGTGGCTTCAAGTCCTTGATGCTCGGGAGGACCTCGCTCGGGGTGAACGGCGCCCGCTTGATTTCCGAGGTCGCGAGGCGGCTAGAAATGGAAGGGAAGTCACATTCTTCCTGAGTGAAGAGGTTCGCCTTGATCTCCTCGGGCAAGAATGGGATGTCGTTATCCCTGAAACGCGACGCACGCTGGCGCGTGGGGAAGTGGTTAGCCACGACGCGGAGCGAATTACATTGCGCTTCCGTAGGGAGGCTCGGAACCTGCCCAATCGGGGACAACTAGTTCCGTACCTGGAGGCCACCAAGGTAGCGCTTGTTCGGCAGCAGGAAGCAGTTGAAAGGATTAAAAACGAAACGGCTGTTCGCCCTGACCTCCGCTCTCTGCTGCTCAACCCGGCCGCGTCTTCAGTGCCGGAGAAAGTTTCCATTGATGAATGGCAGCGTAGTGATCTCGACGACAGTAAGCGAGAGGCTGTTTCCTACGCGCTTGGAGCTAACGACTTCCTATTGATTCAAGGGCCCCCTGGCACAGGCAAAACGAGTGTTATCACAGAGATCGTTTCCCAACTTCTTCGGCGGCGCCCCGAAGCGAGGGTATTGATCGTAAGCCAAACTCACGTAGCAGTTGATAACGCACTCGGCCGTCTCCACACGGCAGGAATTCCTAGTTTGGTTCGCCTCGGTCGCCCAGAAGATCCGAATGTCGATGCCACGGTGCAGCATCTGCTGTTGGATAAGGCTATGGAGCGGTGGGCCCGCGGAATTCAGAAAAGGACAGAGGACTTTCTGGCAGCCGAGGCTAAACGTCATGGCATCGAAACATCACACCTCCGTGCCGCGTTGACCCTCCAACAGCTTGCAAACGTATTGGCTGAGATAAGTGTCGTCGAAAATAGAGTGATAGACCTTTCGAACTCGGGGCCATCTTCAGACCTAGCAACAGGTCTGGGACTGGCCGAGGACGTTGAGACTAATCGTGACCTTCTCGATAGGCTGCTGGAGCGCAAAGAGGAGCTACTTGAGTCCGGCAGAGCCGAGATTGGAAGTGCCCTCACCCTCCGAGACGCGATCACGGCTGACGAAGCACGTGATGCTATCGATCTATTGCTCGACGGCACTGACTCTGCGTTCCACCTGGTGGACCTGCTTAAGCTCCAGGCTGATTGGATGCTTCGGCTCACTTCGGACACTAATTTGGCGAACGTTTTTCTGCGGACTGCGAACGTAGTCGCTGGAACATGTATCGGATTTCTCGGACATCGTGCAGTCCGTGACCTAGATTTCGATCTGTGTATCCTTGACGAGGCGTCCAAAGCGACGGCGACGGAGGCACTTGTGCCTCTTGCGCGCGCCCGTCAATGGATCCTGGTGGGAGACACGCGTCAGCTCCCGCCAATGGATGAAGAGCTGCTGCGGTCGAAGGCGAAGCTTGAAGAGTACGGTCTCGATCGGGAATTTGTGGCTACTACGCTCTTCGATTATCTTATCGGGAATACCTCTTCACCGATTCAGCAAGAATTGATCGAACAGTATCGAATGATCAGGCCGATCGGTGATCTTGTCTCAACCTGCTTTTACGACGAAAAGCTGAGGTCGCCTAAAACTTCCGGCATCGCCGGCTATGAGGCACTGTGGGGGGCGGTGTCTTGGATTGATACCGGCAGCCTTGGTAGTGCGCGATTTCAGCAAGATGGTTCAAGTGGTTCCGTGGCAAATCGTGCCGAAGCCGATTTGGCTGTCAGTAGGCTTAAAGCGATTGATACGGCGATTGACCGTGGGGCCATTAAGCCGCTCAAAGGAAGGCGGCTCGATGCCTTGGTCATCGCTCCGTATAGGTTGCAGATCGAGGAAATTCACCGAAAGCTTGCAAACGTTCAGTTCCAACATCTCGACGTTGCAGTTGAGTCTGTCGATGCCGTCCAGGGCCGAGAATCCGATATTGCAATATTCTCTGTGACGCGCAGCAACCCGCAGGGGAAATTTGGATTCCTTGGGGAGCAATATTGGCGCCGGATCAACGTTGCGCTCTCCCGCGCTAAGTATGGTCTTACTATTGTTGGAGACGCTGACTTTTGCCGATCTAGCCCCGGGGCGTTGCGGCAAGTCGTGAACTATATCGAAGACCATCCGGAGGATTGCAAGATTTCGGAGGCTGAGCGTGTACGAATCTGACGCCTCTATCGCCAAGCGGTATGCGGATAGTCGACCAGGGCTGACACTGGTCGCTGTTGCAGATGCAGCTCTTCCGGTTACTCAACTAAATGTTGACGTACTCGCCCAAGAGCGCAAAGCGCTACCTCTGCTCGACGAGTTCGTTATTCGGCTCGTAAATATTGGTGTTCGCGACCCTGAGCAGATGGCTAATATCCTCGGACTGGATCTGAAGCTCACCGAGTCTGCCATCGTAGATCAGTTGGCAGCAGACAATCTTGCGCGTGGAGTTGGGCAAAAAACCCGTGTGGAACTTACGCGGCAAGGCCGGCTCATGGCTGCAGACCTTGAGGTGATTCGACCGGTCCAACGTCCCCTGCCCGTTACATTCGATCGACTGACGTGGAGTGTTGCGTCTTATCGCCCTGAGCTTCTTTTGCCAAAGAAGGAGGCTGAGGAGACAGGTCTAGTCGTCTTGCCGGCAGCGCGAAGTCAGCGCATTGTTTCGGCTGATGTTACGATTGCTAGTCTCAACCGGCTGATCTCAGACGGTGAAAGGCGCGGGCGCAAGCTCGAAGTTCTGGCCGTCGAGAAGATGGTACCGAAAAAGCATCGCTACCTGCCGGTGAAGCTTCTCGTCTTTTCCGATGATGCCCGAACTGAGATTCAACTCGGCGTTGTCGTGGACGGTCAACTCAGTGCTCCACATGAGAGGGCTTTGCTGAGCCTTGGAGGGCCAGCTGCTCTCAATATCGCTGTGGGCGAGCCAGCGGTCCGGCCCGCTCTTCCAGACGATCTCGAGGCCATCAGAACTCGACAGGAAGAAACTACATCAACAGAGAACTCCGTTGGAGCCAAGACAGGGCCTTCCGAGACGCCAGAAGGCACCGATGTTGAGGTCCGTGATGTGAGTGTTCACGAGCACCCCGACTTTTTGCGAGAATCCCTGGCCGATAGCAGGCGAAGATTGCTAATCGTGTCCCCCTGGGTAAAGAATTCTGTAGTGGATACCGCCTTTATTGCCAGCCTGGAAAGGATGTTGCGGAGAAAGGTTAGAATTCATATTGCCTATGGGATTGGAGAGGATGACCGCGATAGTCACGAGAGGGCGCTATCGAGGCTGAGAAACCTGGCTGCACGTTTCAAAGACGACTTCACTCTCGTTCGATTGAAGAATTCGCACGCTAAAATTTTGATCTCGGACGACATTTGGATTAATACCAGTTTCAACTGGCTTTCATTTAAGGGGGATCCCAATCGCACCTATAGGGTGGAGGAAGGGATTTTGGTCCGGAGCTGGGCGCATGTAAATGAGGCATATGAAAAGTATTTGCGAATGATTGACGATCAGAAGGTGTAACGGGGACGATAGGTGTAACGGGGACGATGCCCGTCCAGGCCGATCGACGCCACGCCGAAATAGGGATGCGCGTGCTGGCGGTGGACGGGGAGGGCCTGCTCGGCGCCGCGTAGGTATACGGTCGAAAGACCCACCTGCTCGGCCGTTCTGGACCACACCACCTGACCTGATCGTCGCCCTCCGCATTGCCAAAGTAGCTCTGGCAATGCCGAAGCCCTCGACCGGACGCGGCGATTCCGACACAGCCGCATTGTCTTTTCAGTCCGTCCGCTGCGGACTCTGCCGACCGCTGGAACCTGGCCGGCGCCTCCTCCTGGCTCATGCTGTATTGCGGTGGACCACCTTGACGGCGACGGTCCGCCGCATCCGCTCGTCCTGCGCGGACCAGACCCGCCCCCATGGCGCCGGCTGCGAGTCATCGGCTGAACTGAAAGCGCTCGGCGAGCAGTACGCCTTGCACTGGGTGCCCCCGTCAGCGGATTGCCACCGCCGCACGACGGTCTGACCCGAACTTACGGTGCCTTCACGTGCCCGGAGAGCTTCCAGAGCTTCCGTACGCCCCCCCCGCCACGCGACGCAGCCGCCGCGCCTCTTCCTCGATACGATGCGCGACGTCGTTGACGCCCGTGCTCTCGTCCAACCCGCTAGCTAGGAGTTGGGCTGCGAGGCTGGTGAAGTAGTGCGCGGTGCCGAGGAGATACTCGTCCACGTGTACCCCCATGGACCGTGCCGCCCCAGGAGGGATGCTTTTGACGTCGTCCAAGACTCGGTTGACCTGTTGGGTGATCTCGTCCCGGGCATCCTGCGTCAACGACACCGCCCGCCCGACCTGGGACAGGATGGAGTGACAGGATCCGACGAGCTGCCCGATCAGCCGGTCGTCACGGTTGAGGCTGGTCGACCCCGACGCCCCGGCGCTGAAGTTCCCCGACACGATACGCGCGTCCGCGACCTGCGGTTCGAAGGGGCGCAGGTCAATAGCGTTGGTTGCCCCTAGCGCCGCCCGGAAACAGGGATGGACCTGGAACTCCGTCTCGTGCGGCTGGACCGGCAGGGCGTCGTCGCCCGCGAACACGATGTCGTTCCCGCGCCGTACTCCGAGGAAGCCCACCCCGTACAGCACGTCGATAACCCCAGGGAGCGTCAACGCATTGGCGTACGCGGGAAAGTCTTGGTGGAGAGTCTCGACCGACGTCTCGAAACGACGCGCGAGCGCGGCGCGCGTAATGACGTACCCGGTGTTCTGGAACAGCGGGTACAGGTTCTTGAGGAAGGGGTGTGCGACCAGGTATTCCGAGCTCAGATCCTTGAGCTTCCAACTCGAGAACCGCCGGCCTGCCTCCTGCACATCGGCCTCGGTGATCCATTCCCGCTCGTGCTTCAACCAGGCTTCCTCCTGGCAGGCGTTGAGGAACTGGATGGCATCGCGCGGCCGTGGCAGACAGCGGCGGAAGAGATAGGTCGCAGTCTCCTCCCCACCCACCGTGGCCGGGAAGAGCTGCTTCCACAGCTGGTCCTCGCTCAGCTCGGTCCCGACGGAGGCCCGTGCCCGCGTCAGGGCGAGGTCTCGCAGTGCATTTTCTGTCCAGCCGATCCTCAGTTCGTCGCCGTGGAACTTGTCGCCCTCCCCGAAGGACAACGAGTCGTAGATGTCAGCGCGCAGAAAGAGCAGGAGTCGTACGGAGCGCCCATACAGGCTCGCGGCATGCTTGGCTGCCAGCAGCAGCCCGATCACCATCGAGTTGCTGTCCGGCTCGGCCGACCACACCTGCTCCAACTGGTCGACCATGAGTAGCAGCGGCGCGTGCACCTCGCCGTCGCACCCCAAATCACGGAAGACCCTCGCCACACCCTGCTCGACAATCTCCAACTGCCGAGCGGCCCGGGCTCCTTCAGAAGGTGATTGCGCGAGATCCACACTCGCCTTGATCCCGAATGCCTCCAAAGACAGCGACGTCTGCAACCCCCGGGCACCCTGCGCCAGCCGCTCCACCAACCCGCCACCGCCCGGCGACCCGTCCACCGCCTCGCCGTTCTGCTTGAGGAAGCCCCTGAGCGCCTTCAGCGAGTCGATCTTGTGTCCGCCGCCATGTGCGCCCTTGGCATGAGAAACGAGATGCCGAGCCGCATGCACGGCAAACACATACCGCCAAATCAACGCCTTGGCCGAGTCCCCGGGCAGCCCCTGCAACTCGAACCGCCGGATCTCGTCTCCGGCTGCCTCGTCTGGAGTGACTAGAACTTTTCCACCAGGGTGCCCACCTGCACCGTGCGCCGCCATCAACTGCATACAGATAGCGCTCTTCCCGGATCCCTTGCGGCCGATGATCAGCATCTTGCGCCCGCTGAGCGCACCCCTATACGCCGCATTAGGCAGAAACCCCCCGCGCAGCAACAGACCTTCTGTCACATCGCGTTCGGCATCCTCGCGCCCGAAATGCAACTGCGCGAGCTTAGGCTCATCGGTCATCCCATCCCCTTAGGTCGTGCAGACCTCCACGTTATCTGGAGCCACAGACACCAGGCCCGAGAACACCTACTGATCTTCAAAGAGCGGTGTCATGGGGGCTGAGAGGTGGTGATCTTTGGATGAGCCGTCTTCATGGGGTATGCGCAGGGCAGCGGTAGGACCGCCGAGCGCGTAGGCGTCGCGTGAGCCGTTGCAGATGGAGACGGCTGACCGGTTCCCGCAGGGGAGCCAGTCAATGAGGGTTTTCAGAGTGGCCCCCGGACGGGTGACGGCGGGACCATAAGCAACGGACAGGGTCCCTGTGCCGTTGAGAGAGGTGTCTAGATGAATGAGTCCAAGGGATGTCCTGCGGACATAGGACGAGGGCGTCCAGTGTCGATGTGTGACGACCGACCTGGACACCCTCGCAACGGCA
>NZ_JBFAKW010000200.1:0-11049 GCF_040655955.1 Streptomyces sp. NPDC050263
GTTCGGCCCCGAAAGGGCCTCGTCCTCAAACGCCGGACGGGCTGAAACCGTAGGAGCCGTAAGTATGCATCTTGACCATTCCCACCACGGTCCCGCCGCCGTCAGCGCCGACGCCCGTCGGCCCGACGGCTCGCGTCGCGCCCTGCGGATCGGGCTCGGCGGTCCCGTCGGGTCCGGGAAGACCGCGACCGTGGCCGCGCTCTGCCGTGCGCTGCGGGACGAACTGTCCCTCGCCGTCGTCACCAACGACATCTACACCCGCGAGGACGCCGAGTTCCTGCTGCGGGAGGCCGTGCTGCCGCCCGAGCGGATCACGGCCGTCGAGACGGGCGCCTGCCCGCACACCGCGATCCGGGACGACATCTCCGCGAACCTCGAAGCGGTGGAGGACCTGGAGGACGAGGTCGGGCCGCTGGACCTGATCCTCGTCGAGTCCGGCGGGGACAACCTCACCGCCACCTTCTCCAAGGGGCTCGTCGACGCGCAGATCTTCGTCATCGACGTCGCCGGCGGGGACGACATCCCGCGCAAGGGCGGGCCCGGTGTCACCACCGCCGATCTGCTCGTCGTCAACAAGACCGACCTCGCGCCGTACGTCGGCTCCGACCTCGCCCGGATGGCCGCCGACGCCAAGGCCCAGCGCGCCGAACTGCCGGTCGTCTTCCAGTCGCTGCGGAGCGAGGCCGGGGTCGCGGACGTCGCCGCGTGGGTGCGGGCGCAGTTCGCCGCCTGGACGGCGTGACATGAGCGGTGTGCACGCCACCGCGCGGATCGGGGCGAGCGGCGACGGGCGCGGGGGGACCGCCCTGCCGGTGCTCGAGAGCGACGGGCCGCTCGCCCTGCGGCGCACCCGGGGTACGGGCGGCGAGGCGCGGGTCGTGCTCGTCGGGGCGATGAGCGGGCCCCTCGGCGGTGACCGGTTCGCCGTCGAGGCGGACGTCGGGAGCGGCGCCCGGCTGCGGGTGGGCTCGGCCGCAGCCACCATCGCGCTGCCCGGCCAGGTGAAGGAGGAGGCCCACTACGACGTACGCCTGACCGTCGCCGACGGCGGCGAACTGCACTGGCTGCCCGAGCCGTTGATCTCGGCGCGGGGAAGCGACCTGTTCCTGACCACCCGGGTCGACCTTGCCGCCGGCGCCCGGCTGGTGCTGCGCGAGGAGCAGGTCCTCGGGCGGGTGGGGGAGGAGCCCGGCAGGCTCACCGGCCGACTGGTCGTACGGGTCGCCGGGCGGGTAGTCCTCGATCAGGAACTGGCCTGCGGACCCGGCGCGCCCGGCGGCTGGGACGGGCCGGCCGTGCTCGCGGGACACCGTGCCGTGGGACAACTCGTCGTGGTGCGGCCGGAGTTCGCCGAGCGGCCGGTGACCGCCGAGGTCTTCGGGGAGCACGCCTGCGTCATGCCGTTGGCCGGGCCCGCCGCCCTCGTCACCGCCGTCGCCGCCGACGGGCTGCGGTTGCGTCGCGTACTGGACGAAACACTCATCGCGCTCGATATCCGGTGAGCGGTATATCCCTATCCGGTTATCGGATTGGCAAAGAAGGTCAACGGCACCTGTTCTCAGGCGGCTCACAGCCGAAAGGATCCCCCTGCTGACATAACCAGGCAGTAACCAGGCAGGGGGAGGGCCCACTTGAGGGACATACGACCGAACAAGCGCACCGCCGCATTCGGCTCGGCAGGCGTACTCGTCGCCGCCACGCTGATCGCCGGCGCCGTCGCGGCGCCCACGGCGAGCGCGACCAGCAGCCGTCCGGGGCAGGACCGGGAGGCCCGGGGCGCCGCGATCGCCGCCGAGCGCGCCGCGAAGGCGGGCATCGACTGGCAGGACTGCCCGGCCGACTGGGGCCTGGAGAAGCCGATCCAGTGCGGCTGGGTCACCGTGCCGCTCGACTACGCCAGGCCGAACGGCAAGCAGATCAAGCTCGCCGTCGACCGCATCGGCAACACGGGCACGCCCGCGGAGCGCCAGGGCGCGCTCGTCTACAACCCCGGCGGTCCCGGCGGCTCCGGCCTGCGCTTCCCGCGCCGGGTCACGACCAAGGCCCCCGTCTGGACCAACGTGGCCAAGGCCTACGACTTCGTGGGCTTCGACCCGCGCGGTGTCGGCCACTCCGCGCCCATCTCCTGCGCCGACCCGCAGGAGTTCGTCAAGGCGCCCAAGGCCGACCCGGTCCCGGACAGCGAGGCCGACAAGCTCGCCCAGCGCAAGCTGGCCCGTGAGTACGCCGAAGGGTGCGCCGAGCGCACCGGCAAGGCCGTGCTCGCGCAGATGACCACGCCGAACACCGTCCGCGACCTGGACGTCATCCGGGCCGCCCTCGGCGAGAAGAAGCTCAACTACCTGGGCGTCTCCTACGGCACCTACATCGGCGCGGTCTACGGCACCATGTTCCCGGGCCACCTGCGCCGCATGATCGTCGACAGCGTGGTCAACCCCTCCCGCGAGAAGATCTGGTACGAGGCCAACCTCGACCAGGACGTCGCCTTCGAGGGCCGCTGGAAGGACTGGCAGGACTGGATCGCCGCCAACGACGCGACGTTCCACCTCGGCACGACCCGCGCCGCCGTCCAGGCCAAGTGGCTCGAACTGCGCGCCACCGCGAAGAAGAACCCCATCGGCGGGGTCGTCGGCCCGGCCGAGCTGATCGGCTTCTTCCAGAGCGCCCCGTACTACGACTCCTCGTGGATCCCGGTCGCCACCGTCTTCAGCCGGTACTTCGCCGGGGACACCCAGGCCCTTGTCGACGCGGCCGCCCCCGACCTCACGGACACGGCCGGCAACATCGCCGCGGAGAACGGCAACGCCGTCTACACGGCCGTCGAGTGCACCGACGCCAAGTGGCCCACCAGCTGGAAGAAGTGGGACCGGGACAACACCGCGCTCCACAAGAACTACCCGTTCATGACCTGGGCCAACGCCTGGCTCAACCTGCCCTGCGCCACCTGGCCGGTCCGGCAGCAGACCCCGGTGAACGTCAAGACGCCCAAGGGCCTGCCGCAGGTGCTGATCGTGCAGTCCGAGCGGGACGCGGCCACCCCCTACGAGGGCGCCGTCGAACTGCACCAGCGCTTCAAGGGTTCCCGCCTGATCACCGAGAAGGACGCCGGCTCCCACGGTGTGACCGGCCTGGTCAACCCCTGCATCAACACCCGGGTGGACGCCTATCTCCTCACCGGGAAGCTGGACGCCAAGGACGTGACCTGCGCACCGCACGCCACGCCGAAGCCGTAGCCACGGACGGACAGCACAGCGGAGGGGCGGCCGGATCGATCCGGCCGCCCCTCAAGCATTCCGACGGTTCGTCACCGCGACGGCAGTCGCGGGAACCTGCGTTCCTTCTCCGGCTTCTCTGCCGCCTTCTCGGCCGCCTTCGCCGCCGCCCTGGCCGCGGCCTCCTCCGCCTTGGCGACGGCCGCGTACTGGTCCACGTACTCCTGCTCGGACAGGGTCAGGATCGCGTACATGATCTCGTCGGTGATCGCGCGCAGCACCGCCTTCTCGCTCTCCATGCCGAGGTAGCGGGAGAAGTCGAGGGGCTTGCCGAAGCGGATCACCACGGGGTGCAGGGTCGGGATCACCTTGCCGGGCGGCTGCGCCTCGAAGGTGCCGATCATCGCGCAGGGGATCACCGGCACCTGGGCCTTCAAGGCCATGACCGCGACGCCGACCTTGCCCTTGTAGAGGCGGCCGTCGTGCGAGCGGGTGCCCTCCGGGTAGATGCCGAGCAGTTCGTCCTTGCTCAGCACGCCGAGGCCCTCGCGGATCGCGGCCTGACCCGCGTCCTTGCCGGAACGGTCGACCGGGATCTGCCCCGCGCTGTGGAAGAAGGCCGCGGTCAGCCGACCCTTGAGGCCGGGGCCCGTGAAGTACTCGGCCTTCGCGAGGAACGTGATGCGGCGCTTGAGGATCGCGGGCATCAGGAAGTGGTCCGAGAACGAGAGATGGTTGCCCGCGATGATGGCCGCTCCCGTGTCCGGCACATGCTCCAGTCCCTCTATTCGGGGTCGGAAGAGCAGTCTCAGCAGCGGCCCCAACACCACGTATTTCAGGAGGTAGTAGAACAAGGGAGTCGCTCCTCGCGTCCGGCGGATCGGCTTGTCGCCGCGTTCCAGCAGGTCAACCGGCATGGTGTGGGGTGTCAGTGTAGGGGCAGGCGGCGACGGCCGAAACCGTGCCGATCCGGCCCCCACGGCGGGCCCCGGCCGTCGCCGTCGTCACAGCCGTACGACGACCAGGGCCGTGTCGTCGGTTGCGCCGCCGGGCGGCAGAAGCTCCAACAGGACGGCGTCGGCCAGGGTTTCGGGATCGTCCTGCCGGTGCCGGGCGAGGGCGTCGGCGAGGCGGTTGAGGCCCGTGTCGATGTCCTCGTGCCGCCGTTCCACCAGTCCGTCGGTGTACAGGGCGAGGGTGGCGCCGTCGGCGTAGGCGGTGCACGCCTGCGGGCGGGGGACCGGGGTGGGGCAGGCGTCGAGCGGGGGGTCGGTGGCCCGGTCGAGGAACTCGACTCGGCCGTCGGCGTGCACGAGGACGGGCGGGGGATGTCCGGCGCTGCTGTAGGTGATGGTGTGGTGGTCGAAGTCGATGAACGTGGTGACCGCGGTGGCCGACTCGGCGCCGTCCACGACGTGCGCGTACCGCCCGAGGACGTTCAGCGCCTCGGCCGGGCCCTCGGCCACCCGGGAGGCCGCGCTGAGCGCGCTGCGCAGCTGGCCCATCACCCCGGCGGCCGCCAGACCGTGTCCGACGACGTCCCCGACCGACACCCCGATGCGGTGGCCGCCGACGAGGTCGACCAGGTCGTACCAGTCCCCGCACACGTTGAGCGCGCCCACCGCCGGCCGGTAGCGCACGGCCGCCCGGTGGTGGCCCACCTGGCGTCGGGCGGGCAGCATCGCCTCCTGGAGGGCGAGGGCCACCTCACGCTCCCGGGCGTGGGCCCGCCGCAGCCGCTCGTTGAGCTCCTGGAGCTCACGGGCGCGGGTGTACAGCTCGGCCTCCAGGACGCGGCCCCGGCCGCCCGCCCGCGATCCGCCCCCGCCCGCTCCACGGCCGCCACGGGCCCGGATCAGCTCGGTGACCTCCTCGACGCGGTGGACCAGCAGCACCACCGACCCGTCCGGGCCGAGCACCGGCGCGTTGACCGGGCTCCAGTAGCGCTCCTCCCACTCGCCGGGCCGCTCGGCCGACTCGACGTCGTAGCGCTGGAGCGCCATGGTGTCCCGGTCGCCGGTGGCCAGCACCCGGCGCAGCGAGGCATCCAGGTTGCGCATGCCGCTCGCGGCCTTGTCGTTGGGGTTGTCGGGGAAGACGTCGAAGAGATGCCGGCCGATCATCTGCTCGCGACTGCGGCCCGCCACGCGCAGGAACTCTTCGTTGGCGTCCGCGTACAACAGCTCGGGCGTCAACAGCGCCACCATGCCCGGCAGGGCCTGGAACACCGCCGCGTAGTCGATCGCCGTGTCGTTCATGGCTCGCGCCCCATCCGCCGGTTTTGCCACATTTTCTCACGTGATATGACGTGAGGGGCTCGCCGGTCACCCGCCGGGATCCGTGAGCGACTGCTCGGCCCAGATGATTTTTCCTTCGGCGAGGAAACGGGTGCCCCACCGCTGGGTGACCTGGGAGACCAGCAGCAGCCCGCGGCCGCCCTCGTCGGTGGCGCGCGGATGACGCAGATGGGGCGCGGTGGCGCCGCCGTCGAAGACCTCGCAGACCAGCGTGCGCTCGCGGATCAGCCGGAGCCGGATCGGCCCGGTGGCGTAGCGGATCGCGTTGGTGACCAGCTCGCTCACGACCAGCTCGGTGGTGAACGACAGCTCCGAGAGTCCCCATTCGGCCAGCCGCAGGCTCGCTGTCTTGCGGGCCTCGGCGACCGCCGCGGGGTCGGCGGGCAGCTCCCAGTCGGCGACCCGGTCGGCGGCCAGCCGGTGGGTCCGGGCCATCAGCAGGGCCACGTCGTCGTGCGGACGGTCCGGGACGAGGGCGTCGATCACCGCCTGACAGCGCAGCTCCAGCGTGTCCGCCGACCGCTCCAGGGCCCGCCGCAGCCGTGCCCGGTCGGTGTCCAGCGCCCAGTCCTCGCCCTGGGCCAGCAGTCCGTCCGTGTGCAGCGCGAGCGTGCTGCCCTCCGGCAGGGTCACCTCCGTCGACTCGAAAGGCGGCCCGCCCGAGCCGAGGGGCGCCGCCCGGGGCAGCTCGACGAAGTGCACGGTGCCGTCGGGCAGGACGACGGCCGGGGCGGGATGCCCGGCCGCGGCCATCGTGCACCGTCCGTCGACGGGGTCGTAGACGACGTACACGCACGCGGACCCCACGGCCTGCGTCCCCTCGGTCCGTGGCCGTGCCTCCTGCGCCACACCCTCCTCGTGGTCCATCCGGGCGACCAGGTCGTCGAGATGCGCCAGGATCTCCTCGGGCGGCAGGTCCAGGGCGGCGAGGGTGCGCACCGCGGTCCGTACGCGTCCCATGGCCGCGGCGGCGTCGATGCCGTGCCCGGGCACCTCGCCGACCACCAGGGCCACCCGGGCCCCGGACAGCGGGATCAGGTCGTACCAGTCCCCGCCGAGGCCGGTCAGCTCGTCGGCCGGCCGGTAGCAGGCGGCCACCTCGACGGCGTCCTGCTCGGGCAGCCGGCGGGGGAGCAGGTTGCGCTGGAGCACCAGGGCCGCGTCGCGCTCGCGGGTGTACCGGCGGGCGTTGTCCACGCAGACGGCCGCCCGGGAGACGAGGTCCTCGGCCAGGGCCAGGTCGTCCTCGTCGAAGGGTTCGCGCCGGTTGCAGCGCAGGAACGTGGTGACGCCCAGGGTGGCGCCGCGCGCCCGGACCGGCACGATCAGGGCGCTGGGCGGCTCGGACCCGGCGGGCGGGGCCGCGGCCCACTCCATGCCGAGGGCGTCGGACGGGTCGAGCCGCTCGACCCGCCAGGGCCGCCCGCCGACCAGCGAGCGCACCGGCGGCGAACCGGCCCGGTAGACGACCGCCGGGGTGCCGGTCGGCGCCTCGGGCCCGTCGGCCGTGCGCCGGCCCGCCCTGCGCAGGGTGACGGAGCCCTCGGGGCCGTCCGCCGCCTGCCCCGGCGCGGGCTCCGCGCCCCGCAGCACCGGCTCCAGCAGATCCACGGTCACGACGTCGGCGAACTCCGGCACCACCACGTCCGCCAGCTCCTGCGCGGTCCGCGCGATGTCCAGGCTGCGGCCGATGTGCCGGCCCGCCCGGTCGAGCAGGGCGAGCCGCTGCCGGGCACGATGCCGCTCGGTCATGTCCACGACCGTGTAGTAGACGCCCATCGGGCTGCCGTGGTCGTCGTCCAGCCGGGTGAACGACAGCATGTGCGCCGTGTCCCGGTGCGGCGTGGCCTGTACGTGCCCCAGGTGCTCGTACCCCACGACGGTCTCGCCGCTGTCCAGCACCCGCTGCATCTCCGCCTCGATGGCCTCGGAGTCGAGCCCCGGCTGCACATCGGCGAGCCGCAGCCCCAGCCGGTGCTCGGGCGGGCCGCCGCCGAACCGGGAGAGGGCCGCGTTCGACCACACATAGCGCAGGTCGGTGTCCACGATCGCTATGCCGATCGGGGAGCCGGCGATCATCTGCTCCAGCACCGACCGGCTCATGTTCCAGCCGGGGGCGTCGCCCATCTCGTTCATCAGCACCAGCCAGCGCGCCGGGCCGCCGGGCTCGTGCGCCGAGGTGATCCGGGCCATGACCGGGATCGCCCGGCCGTCCAGCCGGCGGGCCGACAGCAGCCCCGCCCAGCCGCCGTCCCGACGGCACCGCTCGAGGACGTCCGGCAGCCGCGTGGCGTCCGCGTGGGTGAGCAGCCCGGCCAGGGACCTGCCCACGGCCTCGGTGGCCGGATACCCCAGCAACCGCTCGGCGTCCCTGGTCCAGCTCGTGACCGCGCCCTGCGTGTCGAGCAGCAGGGGCGCGGTGTCCGCCACGTCGAACCGCCGGCGGGCAACGTCGTCCTCGTCGTGTGTGCCCACGGTCGACCTCTCTGTCGCTGAGAGTGGTCTACCACCTCCTGACCCAATCTTCACCCTGCCTGCACGACAGCGGCTGAGCCACCCGGGAGTACGACGGGTCGACCGACGGCCGTGCCGCCGCGGCTCCCGGGTGACGGCGGGTCCGTCAGACGCCCTGTGCCAGCGCCCGCTCCAACGCGGCCAGCGCCGCGCCCAGTTCCTCGCCGGTGATGGTCAGCGGCGGCGCCAGCCGGATCGTCGAGCCGTGGGTGTCCTTGACGAGGACGCCCTCCCGCATCAGCCGTTCGCTCACCTCGCGGCCGGTGCCGATGGCCGGATCGACGTCGACGCCCGCCCACAGTCCGCGCGCCCGGAAGCCGACGACGCCCTTGCCGACCAGCCCGGTCAGCCCGTCCCGCAGGACGACGCCCAGCTCGGCCGCCCGGCGCTGGAACTCGCCCGTCTCCAGCAACTCCACCACCGCCGTGCCGACCGCGGCGGCCAGCGGATTGCCGCCGAACGTCGACCCGTGCTCGCCCGGCCGCAGCACGGACAGCACCTCGCGCCGGGCCACCACCGCCGACACCGGCACGATCCCGCCGCCCAGCGCCTTGCCGAGCAGCAGCACATCGGGCACGACCCCTTCGTGCTCCAGGGCCAGCGTCCGCCCGGTGCGCCCGAGCCCGGACTGGATCTCGTCCGCGACGAAGAGACAGCCCTTCCGCCGGGTCAGCTCCCGCACTCCGGCGAGATAGCCGTCGTCGGGGATGACGACGCCCGCCTCGCCCTGGATCGGCTCGATCAGCACCGCCGCCGTGGTCTCGTCGACGGCCCGCTCCAGCGCGGCCAGGTCGTTGTACGGGACGACCCGGAAGCCCGGCGTGAACGGCCCGAAGCCGGCCCGGGCCGTCTCGTCCGTCGAGAAGCTCACGATGGTCGTCGTCCGGCCGTGGAAATTCTCGGCGGCGACCACGATCGTCGCCCGGTCGGCGGGGACGCCCTTCACCTCGTACGCCCACTTGCGGGCCACCTTGACCGCGCTCTCGACGGCCTCCGCGCCCGTGTTCATCGGCAGGACCATGTCCAGGCCGGTCAACTCCGCGAGTCGCTCGGCGAACTCGGCGAGGCGGTCGTTGTGGAAGGCGCGGGAGGTGAGCGTGAGCCGGTCCAGCTGGCGGTGGGCCGCCTCGATCAGCAGGGGGTGGCGGTGGCCGAAGTTGAGGGCCGAGTAGCCGGCCAGCATGTCGAGGTAGCGGCGGCCCTCGACGTCCTCCACCCAGGCGCCCTCGGCGCGCGCGACGACCACGGGCAGCGGATGGTAGTTGTGCGCGAGGACCGGCCCCTCGGCGCGGATCAGCTCGTCGGACGAGCGCGCGGAGTCGGCGGCGGACGTACGCGGGGGGACGACGGGCGCGGTCATGAGCGGATCTCCTGGGTGCAGCACTTGATGCCGCCGCCGGCTTTGTGGAACTCCGACAGGTCGACGGGGACAGGAAGGTAGCCGTGCTCGCCGAGCCGGGCGGCGAGCGCCTCGGCCTGCGGCGCGATGAAGACATGGTGGCCGTCGGAGACGGAGTTCAGCCCGAACGCCAGCGCGTCGTCCCGGGTCGCCAGCACGGCGTCCGGGAACAGCCGGGCCAGCACCTCGCGGCTGCCGGGCGAGAACGCCTCCGGGAAGTACGCGATGTTTGGATCGTGCCCGCCGTCCAGCACGAACAGCGCCGTGTCCAGGTGGTAGAAGTGCGGGTCGACCAGGGTCAGGCTGATCACCGGATGGCCGAAGAACTCCTGCGCCTCGCGGTGCGCGTCCCGGGTGGTCCTGAACCCGGTGCCGGCCAGCATGTACCGGCCCGTCCACACCAGGTCGCCCTCGCCCTCGCAGACGGACTCGGGCCGGTACACCTCGTACCCGGCCGTCTTGAACCAGGTGTCGTAGTGCATGGACTCACCGCGCCGCTCGGGCGCGTGGAACAGGGAGCCGAAGACCCGGCCGCCGACGACGACCGCGGAGTTCGCCGCGAAGACCATGTCGGGCAGACCGGGCGCCGGCTCGACGGTGTCCACGGTGTGGCCGTGGGCCTCATAGGCGCGGATCAGCGCCTGCCACTGCCCCCGGGCGAGATCGACGTCGACCGGGGTGTCGGGATGCATCCAGGGATTGATCGCGTACTGCACGGCGAAGTGTCTGGGTTCGCAGACGAGAAAGCGCCGAGAGCGCCGCACACGGGAATCGGGCACAGAGGGGTTCCTCCGCTTCCAACGGTGTCGAGTGAGGGTTGACACCACGGTACGAAGCGGGAGATACGCCCGACAAGGAACAAGAGCTGCGCGTCCACGCAGGAATCCTGCGTCTTTCGCCCTCTCAACGCACGTCTGGTGCGGCCTGGGTCGCTCCCGCCTCCGGACTCTCCGGCAGCAGATGCGACAGCACCATCACGCTGATCGTCTTCCGGATGAACGGCTCGGCCCGGATCCGCTCCAGCACGTTCTCGAAGTGCTCCACGTCCCGCGCCCGCACGTGCAGCAGCGCGTCCGCCCCGCCCGTCACCGTCATCGCCGCGGTGATCTCCGGATGGTTGCGCACCACCTCCGCCAGTCGCCTGGGGGGCGCGGCGCCCTCGCAGTACACCTCCACGTACGCCTCCGTGCGCCAGCCCAGCGCCGACGGCTGCACGGTGGCCGTGAACCCCGTGATCACCCCGGTGTCCCGCAACCGGTCCACCCGGCGCTTCACAGCCGTCGCGGACAGGCCCACGGCCGTGCCGATCTCGGCGAAGCTCGTCCTGGCGTTCGCCATCAGAGCGGTGATGATCTTCCGGTCGAGCTCGTCGAAAGGGGCGGTCGCGCTGTTCATCTGAGTCCTTTCGTGGATGCCCCCGGCTTCAGCCGGGGAGGAAACGACCCCTCCGGGAGCGGGGCAGGGAGCTGGGATTCGCCGCCAGGGCGGATCGCGGTGCTCGGACCGGCAGGTTTGCTCTTCACTTGCAATCACTCTAGTGCCGCGGCAGGCAACGTTTGCCCGTCAAGGAGCGGCGTCCGGTGCGTGCTCTCGGTGTGCCGGCCGGAAGTCCTCGTACTGGACGTAC
>NZ_JBFAKW010000201.1:0-10825 GCF_040655955.1 Streptomyces sp. NPDC050263
TCCGCCGCTACATCATCTGGCGAAACCGCCATGCCGACGACCGGCGCCTACGCGCCGTCGTCGACAGGGCAAACGTTGCCTGATCCGGCACTAGCTGCGCGTGGGTGACCTGGCTGTCGCGGTGCAGGAACGCTGCGCCGAGGGCCGGGGCGCGCCAGGGGCGGGCGACCGGGCGGGTTGAGGGGGCGGGCGGCCGTCCGGGTTCCGCAGCACGAACGCTGCGCTGCGGAACCCGGACGCCTGGCTGGCGACGCGAGCCGAAAGGGCGGCTCGCGTCGGGAGGACTCAGAGCCTGTCGACGATGCTCTGCAGCTGCTCGACCTCGGAGGACTGGCCCTCGACGATGCCGCCCGCCATCTTCACGGCGTCGGCGTTCTTGCCGTCCTTCTGCTCGTCCTCGGCCATGCTGATCGCGCCGTTGTGGTGCTCGATCATCATGTCGGCGAACATCTTGTCGAACTCGGCGCCCTTCAAGGACGTGAGGTGCTCCATGTCCGCGTCGGACATCATGCCGTCGCCGCTGCCGTGATCCATGCCGGGCATGGACTCCGCGACGGTCGGCTTGTTCCAGGACTTCAGCCAGCCCGTCATGGTCTTGATCTCGGGGTCCTGGGCCTTTTCGATCTTCGCGGCGATGTCCTTCACCTCCGAGTCGGAGGCTCGGTCGTCGGCGAGCTCGGCCATCTTCAGGGCCTGCTCGTGGTGCGGGATCATCATCTGCGCGAAGGTGACGTCCGCGTCGTTGAAGCTCGAGGATCCGGCCTGGGCGGTCGCCGAGGCGGAGGCGGAGCTGTTGCCGCTGCCGTGGTCCATCCCGCTCATGTCGTCGCCGTTGTCGCCGCAGGCGGAGAGGAACAGGGCGCCGGCGGCGGCGACGCCTACGGCGGCGGCGCGGCGGACGTGCTTGCGGCGCAGGGCATGCGTGAGGGCAGTCATGGTTGATTCACCTTGTGCTGTCGGTTCTTGGCTGTTTCGGTGCAGGCGAAGTCGCGGTTCCGCGCGTGGTGCGCGCCCGCGAGAGCGATGCGGCCTACAGCCGCAGAACCGACAAGAGGGTGAGATCGGGGCCGCGTGGAGGGGGAATGTGCCGCAGAACGGCGGAGACCTGGGCGAGAAGCCTGGCCGGCCACTCCTGGCGACGGGTGAACGCCGACCTGAGAAGCGTGGCGAGCGCCCACGCACCGAACAGGACTGCCACGCACAGAGAAACCATGTCCATGGCCATGGCGGGCTCGTGCGAGGACGTCGAGCCTGCCGTACTCGTGGCGTGACCTTCTCTGCTCCGGTCGGCGGGAGCGCTCATCGGATCGTGGCCGGAAGCAGCCGGATCCATCGCTGTCGAGTGGGACGCGGTGGTCATGGCCGAGCTGGACGACTCACCGGGATGTCCCATGGTGTGCATCGCGAAGACGCCCACGGCGAGCACGACGACGAGCAGCAGGTGCCCGAGGGCGCCTCCCGCGCGTACGCACCGGCTCACCTTCACCATGGGACTCCGTCACTGGTCGTTCCGGATCAGCTCTTCCGGCAGAACTCAAGGGCTGCGGGCCCTGCTGAGAGACGGCCGACTTCCACTGATCTACTAAGCTGATTGGCGTTCAGAGTACCGGAGAGGGGAGTGGCTGTGCGTCAGCTGGGTGAGTTGGAGGCAAAGATCATGCACCGTCTGTGGGCCTGGGGGCGTCCGGCGACCGCACGCGACGTACTGACCGACATCAACAAGCAGCGGCCGCTCGCCTACAGCACCGTCAAGACCGTGGCCGACATCCTTCACCACAAGGGCATGCTCAAGCGGCGCAAAGAGGGCAGAGCCTGGGTGTACGAGCCCACCTGCACCCGGCAGCAGTACACGGCGGCGCTGATGCAGCAGGCCCTCGGCGGCAACCCGGACCCGGCAGGCACTCTGGTCAGTTTCGTGGAACAGATGACGCCCGACGAGGCTGACGCCCTGCGCTCGGCGCTCCGGGCGGTCAAGAGGCGGAGCGAAGCATGAGCACAGCCGCGGTCCTGGCCGGATACGCCGTGGTGGTGGGCGCCCTCGTGCCGTCCCTGCTGTCCCGGGCGGCGTGGGCGCATCGCGCTCCGGTCCTCGCGGTCCTCGCGTGGCAGGGGCTCATGGTCACGTTCGTCTTCACCGTCACGCTCGCGGCGTATCACCTGCTCCTTGCCGATCATCACGCGCACGGCGGCCTCGTCGGGCTGCTCAGCGCCTGCGGTCTCGCCGTCGGCGCCCCGTTGGCGGGTCCCGCACCTTCCTTGCCGCAGGCCCTGGCGCTCGCCGCGCCCGCTGCGATCGTGCTGCTGCCGCTCGGCTGGCTCGTGGCCTGCTCCTGGCAGGCACGCAGGGCGCGACAGCGCCACCTCGACCTGCTCACCCTCGTGGGCGACCCGGCACCCGAGTACGACGCCACCGTCGTCGACCACAAGGCCCCCGCCGTCTACTGCCTGCCTGGCCGCCACTGTCGAGTCGTCATCACACGAGGCGCGTTGGACGCCCTGTCCGAGGAACAGCTGCGGGCCGTCCTGGAGCACGAGCGTGCGCACATCGACGGCAGGCACCACCTGCTCCACCTGCTGGCGGACGCGTTCTCCCGGGCCTTCCCCGGACTGCCGCTGGCCCGCCACGCCAAGGAGCAGACGGCACTGCTGGTGGAGATGATCGCGGACGACCATGCCCTGCGGCTCCATCCGCGGGAGGCGCTGGCGACCGCGATGTGCGAGGTGGCAGCAGGGCGGGTGCCGTCGGTGGCCCTGGGGGCCGGCGGGGCAGGTGCCCTGATCAGGCTCCGGCGCGTGCTCACTCCGCAGCCCCGGCCGCACCGCGCGACCTGGCTGGGCGTGGTCGCGGCCACTGTCGTGGCGCCGCTGCTGCCGCTCCTGGTGGCGTGCGGGCCCTGATCCGGCGTCGCCCCGACTGCTCGCGGCCTGATCATGCCTTGGCCGCCTGGCCAAGGCCCCTCGCGGGCAGAGACCAGGCGGCGGGTGTGCGGTTCGAAGGGGCTACTTGAAAGACCGCAGGCGCAGGCTGTTGGTGACGACGAAGACCGAGGAGAAGGCCATCGCGGCACCGGCGATCATCGGGTTGAGCATGCCGGCGGCAGCGAGCGGCAGGGCCGCGACGTTGTAGCCGAAGGCCCAGAAGAGGTTGCCCTTGATGGTGGCCAGAGTCTTGCGGGACAGACGGATGGCGTCCGCGGCCACCCGCAGGTCACCTCGTACGAGGGTCAGGTCTCCCGCCTCGATCGCCGCGTCCGTGCCGGTGCCCATGGCCAGGCCGAGGTCGGCGGTGGCGAGGGCGGCCGCGTCGTTGACGCCGTCGCCGACCATGGCGACCGTACGGCCCTCGGCCTGCAGCCGCTTGACCACGTCGACCTTGTCCTGAGGCAGTACTTCGGCGATGACTTCGTCGATGCCGACAGCGCGGGCGACCGACTCGGCCACGCGTTGGTTGTCGCCGGTCAGGAGAACCGGCTTCAGACCCAGTCGGCGCAGCTCGGCCACCGCCTCGGCGCTGGTCTCCTTCACCGCGTCGGCGACGGTGAGGACACCGCGCGCCTCGCCGTCCCATGCGACGGCGACCGCCGTACGACCCTCCGCCTCTGCCGCGGCCTTGGCCTCGGCCAGCTCTCGGGGCAGCTCGATGACCCACTCCGTCAGCAGCTTGTCGCGTCCGACGAGCACGGCGTGCCCGTCGACGACGCCCTGTACGCCGAGCCCGGCGACGTTCTCGAAGTTCTCCGGTACCGGCAGGCTGCCGACCCTCCCCCGCTCTCGGCTTCGCTCGAGCGGGGGGACCCCCATGACGGCGCCGGTCGCGATGGCCCGGGCGATCGGGTGCTCGGAGGCGTGCTCCAACGCGCCCGCCAGCCGCAGGAGTTCGTCCTTGTCCACACCCGGTGCGGTGAACACGTCCTGGAGCTGCATCCGGCCGGTGGTGACCGTGCCGGTCTTGTCGAGGACGATCGTGTCGACGCGGCGTGTGGACTCCAGCACCTCGGGGCCCTTGATGAGGATGCCGAGCTGGGCGCCGCGGCCGGTGCCGACCATGAGGGCGGTGGGCGTGGCGAGCCCGAGCGCGCACGGGCAGGCGATGATCAGGACGGCCACGGCGGCCGTGAAGGCGGCGGCCGCGTCACCCGTGACGCCCAGCCAGCCCCCGAGGGTCGCCGTGGCGATCAGCAGGACCGCGGGGACGAAGACGCCGGAGATCCGGTCGGCGAGGCGCTGCACCTCGGCCTTGCCGTTCTGCGCGTCCTCGACGAGCCTCGCCATGCGGGCGAGCTGGGTGTCGCCCCCGACCCGAGCGGCCTCGACGACGAGCCGCCCGCCGGCGTTGACCGTCGCGCCGGTCACGGCGTCCCCGACGCCCACATCGACCGGCACGGACTCGCCGGTCAGCATGGAGGCGTCCACCGCCGACGCGCCCTCGACCACGGTACCGTCGGTCGCGATCTTCTCGCCCGGGCGTACGACGAAGCGGTCGCCGATCGCCAACTGCGCGACGGGGACGCGCACTTCCGTGCCGCCGCGCAGCACCGTCACATCCTTCGCGCCCAGTTCCAGCAGCGCTCGCAGCGCGGCACCTGCCTTGCGCTTGGACTTCGCCTCCAGATAGCGCCCGGCGAGGATGAAGGCGGTCACCCCGGCCGCGGCCTCCAGGTAGATGGAGGAGGAGCCGTCCGAACGGGAGACGGTGAACTCGAAGCCGTGCCGCATGCCCGGCATGCCGGCGTGCCCGAAGAACAGCGCCCACAGCGACCAGCCCAGGGCGGCGAGCGTGCCGATGGACACCAGCGTGTCCATGGTCGCGGCACCGTGGCGGGCGTTCGTCCAGGCGGCCCGGTGGAAGGGGTACGCGCCCCACACGACGACCGGAGCGGCGAGAGTCAGCGACAGCCACTGCCAGTTGTCGAACTGCAGGGCCGGGACCATCGCCATCAGGACGACGGGCACCGAGAGCGCGAGAGACACGAACAGACGCTGTCGCAGGGAGAGCAGCTCCCCGTCCGCGGCGGGGTGTGCTGCCCGCACGTCGCCTTCCCCGCCGGCCGGGGGAGTCGGGGGCGGCGGCTCCTCGGCCGTATATCCGGTCTTCTCGACGGTGGCGATCAGGTCGGCGACCTCGATGTCGTCCGGGTACGAGACCTTCGCCTTCTCCGTGGCGAAGTTGACGGTCGCTGTCACACCGTCCATGCGGTTGAGCTTCTTCTCGATGCGGGCCGCGCACGAGGCGCAGGTCATGCCACCTATGGAGAGCTCTACCTCGGAGGCAGGCGCCGACGGGGGCGCCGCACCGGGGCGTGTCATCTCGGGAACCGTGCTGGTCATGGAGAATCTCCTGGGGAAGGCCGGGGACGTACGGCGTCCGTATCAGCGGAGCGGCACGTCCCGGCGTGGAGGGAAACGCGTGGCCCGGGGCTGCCTGACCCCGGACGGGATCACGCCGCGCCGACGAGCTCGTAGCCCGCCTCGTCGACGGCGGCGCGGACGGCCGCCTCGTCGAGCGGGGCGGCAGAGGTGACCGTCACCTCACCGGTCTCGGCGACGGCCGTGACCGCGGTGACGCCGTTCAGTTCGGATATCTCCTGCGAGACCGCGCCCTCGCAGTGCCCGCAGGTCATGCCGGACACCTTGTAGACGGCGGTGACTGCGCCGGCCTGAGTATCGGTCGAGGCGCTCGAGTGGCACGAGCCGGCGGTGGAGCAGCAGGAGCCGGAGTTCTTCTGGTCGGTCATCGCTTTTCATCCTCGGAAGTCGATGCGTGGACGACGCTCCGGGAGGGGCTCATCCCCGCTCCTCCCGAGCGGGTCAACCATATACCCCCTAGGGGTATTCCGGAACTGTGGGGCCGCCCACGATTTCCCGGTCCCTGATGGCCCCTGATGGCCCCTGATGGCCGCTGTGGAGCTCGGGGGAGCCCCGGCCGTTACGCGACCATCATCAGCAGCATGGCCGACATGGTTCCGCCCATGCCGATGTGAGCCGCGAGGGCCGCCTCCGGGGTGGCGCCGGCCCTGCCGCGACGACCGCCGTGGCGGCCCCGTTCCGCTGCGCGGGCCTTGTCCCAGACGGAAAGCGTCAGCGACGCCAGAAACACCACGACCGTGTCCGGCATGGAGAGCAGCCAGTGGCTCCAGTTGCGGTGCCGACCGTTCTCGCGGCCGGCCGTGAGAACGGTCCGTTCGGCGCCGCGGATACGGGCCCAGACCGAAGCGGCGATCGACAGCAGGAAGTAGACGGCAAGCGCGGCGATCACCAGACGCCAGACGGAAGGCGACGACGATGCGTCCGCTCCGGCGGCAGACGTGTGCGCACTCATGTCGGCCATGTCCATCCCCGGCATGGACTCCATGCCGGCCATGCCCTCCGTTCCGCCGGTGTGCTGCATGCTCGCGGCATCCTCCATCCCCGGCATGCCTGACATCCCTGGCATGCCGGGCATCGAGGAACCGTGGCCGTGCCCCAGCGCGAGGACAGGCCCGGACGCGGTCGTCGTCATGGCCAACGTCATGATCACCATGCCTGCGCTGCCGACGATGAGGTGCACCCAGTGGCGGCCTTCCTTCCAGCCGCGTTCACGCGCGTGCTTGACGGCCAGGGCCACCGCGCCGAGCCCGAGGAGGGCGAACGCCGCCGCCCACCACAACCCGTACCCCCCGTACCAGGCGGCCGTCGCGGGCAGGGCCATCGTGGCCATGCACACTCCCATGAGCAGATCGCCGCCCGCCGCGTACCGGCCCGCGCCGCTCGTGGTCACGACCCGGACCGCGCTGACGGCGGCGACCAGTGCGGCGACCCCCGCTATGGACCAGCTCAGAGCCAGAGTTCCCATGTCCACCCTTCCGTGTAAGTCTCCCGCTGGGCCGCGCAAGTGGTTGGCGGCCAGGAGCTAGTACGCATCGGGGTGGGGGAGGACTCAGTATCTGCTAAGCAGATTAGTTTTAGAAGCTCGCCCGTGCTCGCAGAGGTTCCCCTCCGGAGTGCTCGCCGAAGCAAACCGGTCATGTGCTTGGCTCGTTGACGTGATGTTGCGCGGGAGTCGTCGGATCGAGGTCTATGAACCGCTAGTATCACGGCGTGATTACGGCTCGGTCACTCCCGCGCATGGTGCGGGCCCGTGTTTCTGCGGGCCCGTTGCTCCGTGTGTTGGTCATGGCCGTACTGCTGTCCGGTGTTGTGTTCACGCACGGACTGAGCGCCGAGAGCGTCAAAGGGCACCTGGTGACCAGCGCGGCGGCGCCTGCTGCCGCAGCGCACGAGGAGGTTCTCGACGCCGAGGGCGAGCGGGCTGTGTCCCGGCCGGTCGCGATAGGTGACTCGGACGAGGGCCACGGCTCCTCGCATCCGAGCGAGCACTGCGTCTCCGGGCAGCCGCAGCAGGGCCCGGTGCTGACACCGCCGTGCTTTGCAGTGTCGGTCAGCGAATCGGCCACCGTCGGGCGCGTCTTGGACAAGCCAGGGTCCAACGAGTCGGTGCTGTCCGCCACGTCGTCGACAGCCCTGAGACTGGCCGTGGTTCAGCAGGTCTAGAAGCCGGAGTCCTCTTTCGTCCTCCGGCTGTTCCGGCCACCCCCGTCACCGACTCAGGGTGAGGGGACGGTTCGCCGGCTCGCACGACGAGCAACGGATCCCGCGCACCTGGACGTGCGCCGGATCTGGATCGTCGATGCCGTCCACCCCCACCCCTGCTTGCCGCCTCCTCCTCTGTCGTGGTTGCCGCCATGGCCGAAGAGGGAGCCGGCGCACGGAGGACCAGTGCCGACACATTCCCGTACGCCCGCGCGCGCCCTGCGGGCCGTGCCCGACTCGCGCCTGCCACGCCCACTCGTCGCTCTGTTGTCGGGCGTCCTGCTCGTGCTGATCGGCCTGTGCGCCGTCGCACATGGCCAGTTGGCAGAGCCGGACCGCCAGGCAACCGCCGCAGCCACGGCATCGGCCTGGCCGGCGGTGACGAGCGACGTGGTGCCCCACGGGCCGCACCGACACCACGGGAACGAGCACTGCGCCCTGGACGGGGCCGCCCGGACGACGGCCCAGGCCGCCCACCATCCCCCTGCCGACGCCGGGGCGACCCTGCCCGCCGGCGTCATCGGGGCCCTGGGCGCTCGGCCCGTCTACCGTCGGCCGTATCGCTTCCGCACGCGGCATACGGGCAGATCCGCGCTCGTCCGCACCTCGCGGTGGCGCATCTAGACCTCCCGCCCGCAGCCGACACCGCACGGCTGCCGCGCCACGGCTCCACGACCTCGGACGGACAACGACCGTCCGCCATGCGGCCGTGGCGCGAGATGAGCACGCACCGCGCATTCATCGAGCGAGAGCGAAAGACATGCAGTCACTGACGAACACCGCCGCCCTGCCGGACCGGTCCGCCCTGTCGGCGCTGGTGGGCAACACACCTCTGCTGAGGGTGTCCCAGCCGCTGACACCCCCGGACCGGGGCTTCTGGGCGAAGCTGGAGGGCTTCAACCCGGGCGGCATCAAGGACCGGCCCGGCCTGCACATGGTGGAGCGGGCCCGCGCCCGCGGCGACCTGCGCCCCGGCGCCAGGATCATCGAGTCCACCAGCGGCACCCTCGGACTCGGCCTCGCCCTGGCCGGCATGGTCTACGGCCATCCGGTCACCCTGGTCACCGACCCGGGCCTGGAGACGTCCATGACCCGGCTGCTCACCGCGTACGGCGCCCAGGTCAACGTCGTCTCCGAACCCCACCCCACCGGCGGCTGGCAACAGGCCCGCCGCGAGCGCGTCCAGCAGCTGATGGCACAGCACCCCGACTCCTGGTGCCCGGACCAGTACAACAACCCGGACAACACCACCGCCTACACCCCGCTCGCCCTGGAACTGGCCACTGAGCTGGGCCACATCGACGTCCTGGTGTGCAGCGTGGGCACGGGCGGGCACTCCGCCGGCGTCTCCCGGGTGCTGAAGCAGCTCTATCCCGAGCTGGAGGTGGTCGGCGTCGACACCATCGGCTCCACGATCTTCGGCCAGCCGGCCCGGCCGCGGCTGATGCGGGGCCTGGGGTCCAGCATCTATCCCCGCAACGTCGCCTACGACGCCTTCTCCGAGATCCACTGGGTGGCCCCGGCCGACGCGGTGTGGACCTGCCGCCAGTTGGCCGGCTCGCACTACGCCACCGGCGGGTGGAGCGTGGGCGCGGTCGCCCTGGTCGCAGGGTGGCTGGCCCGTACCCTGCCCGCCGACACCCGGATCGCGGCGATCTTCCCCGACGGTCCGCAGCGCTACCTCGGGACGGTGTTCGACGACGACTACTGCGCCGCCCACGGTCTGCTCGACGCCCCTCCCGCTCCCGAACCCGAGGTGATCGGGCGCGTGGACGAGAAGGAAGTGGCCCACTGGACGCGGTGCGCCACCGTGGTCGACCCGCTCACCCTGGAGTCCGTGGAGGGGGGCCGGTGAAGGGCGCCCTCGCACAGGTACGCACCTACGAACGCAGCGTCCAGCTGCTGATGGTCAATCAGTTCACCATCAACCTGGGCTTCTACATGCTGATGCCCTACCTGGCCGCTCACCTCTCCGGGACGCTCGGACTGGCCGGCTGGGTCGTCGGACTCGTCCTCGGCGTACGGAACTTCAGCCAGCAGGGGATGTTCCTCGTCGGCGGGACGCTCGCCGACCGTTTCGGCTACAAGCCGCTGATCGTCGCCGGATGCGTGCTGCGCACGGTCGGCTTCGCGACGCTCGGCCTGGTCGACTCGCTGGCCGCGCTGATCGCGGCCTCCGCGGCCACGGGGCTCGCCGGGGCGCTGTTCAACCCGGCGGTCCGGGCGTATCTCGCCGCCGACGCGGGGGAGCGCAGGGTCGAGGCGTTCGCACTGTTCAACGTCTTCTACCAGGCCGGCATCCTGCTCGGCCCGCTCGTCGGGATGGTGCTGACCGGGGTGGACTTCCGCATCACCTGCCTGGTCGCCGCCGGGATCTTCGCCCTGCTGAGCGTCGTGCAGATCCGTGCGCTGCCCACCCGGCGCGCCGACGACCCCGAGGGCGAGGAACAACAAGACCGCGAGGGCGTCCTCACCCAGTGGCGCGGCATCCTCGCCAACCGTCCGTTCCTGCTCTTCTCCGGCGCCATGATCGGCTCCTACGTGCTCTCCTTCCAGGTCTATCTCGCACTGCCGCTGGAAGTACGGCGGGTCGGCGGGGACGGGCAGTTCGGCACGGCGGCGGTGGCGATGCTCTTCGCCGTCTCCGGGCTGAGCACGATCGTCGGCCAGACCAGGGTGACCGCCTGGTGCAAGGCCCGGTACGAGCCGGGCCAGGCACTGGCCCGAGGACTGGTGACCATGGGCCTGGCCTTCGTGCCCCTGCTGTCGGCCACCGCACTGCCCGTCCCCGAGTCCGGTGCCGGCCTGTGGCTGCTGGCCGCGGTACCGCCCACGCTCGCGGCTCTCCTGCTGGCGGTCGGCACGATGATCGCGTACCCCTTCGAGATGGACACCATCGTCCGTCTCTGCGGTGACCGCCTCGTCGCGACTCACTACGGGCTCTACAACACCATCTGCGGGATCGGCATCACCCTCGGCAACCTCCTCACCGGCGTGGCGCTCGACGCGGCCCGCGGGGCGGGGATGCCCGCGCTGCCGTGGATCTCCCTGTGCGTGCTCGGCTTCGCCTGCGCGGCCGCCCTGTACGGCCTGTACCGCACTGGGCGTCTGGCGACCCCGCTCGCCGATCCACGCCCCGTTGCCGCTTGACCCTCGACCGCGAACCGGGGTGGGCGCCACGTGGCGCCCACCCCGGCCCCCCCGCGATCTTGGGGGGCGGCATGCCCACCGAGGCGGCCCCCCGCGCGGGGCGTGA
>NZ_JBFAKW010000202.1:0-10761 GCF_040655955.1 Streptomyces sp. NPDC050263
CTAGTAGCTCCGCTACGAGGACTCTCGCCCGGCACACCGAGAGCACGCACCGAACGCCGCTCCTTCTCCCACGGAGATCCATCAGAAGCCCCCTACACGACCGTCCGAAACCTGGGGCTGTTCGTGCAGACCGGCGGAGTGCTCCTGGACGTCGCGCTGAAGAAGGCGATCGACCTGGGATGGGTCGAGGGCCCGCGGATCGTGCCCGCCGGGCACGCCATCGCGCCGATCGGCGGACACCTCGACCCGACGATGTTCCAGGCCTTCACGCCGGGCGTGCTGCCGTTGACGGTGGAGGAGGGGATCGCCAACGGCGTCGCCGAGGTGCGCAAGGCCGTCCGCCACCAACTCAAGTACGGGGCGCGGGTCATCAGGGTCTGCGCGTCCAACGGCGTCATGTCGCACACCGGACCGGCCGGCGCGCAGCAGTACTCCGACGAGGAGCTGCGGGCCATCGTGGACGAGGCGCACCGGGCCGGCGTGAAGGTCGCCGCGCACTGCATGGGGGACTCGGCGATCCGGGCCGCCGTCGAGGCCGGCATCGACTGCGTCGAGCACGGCTTCCTCGCGAGCGACGCCACCCTCGACCTGATGGTGGAGCGCGGCACGTTCCTCGTCGCGACCACCTACCTGACCGAGGGCATGAGCACCGCCCACGCCGACCCCGCGCTCCAGGCCAAGGCGGCCGACGTCTTCCCGCGCGCCCGCGAGTCCACGGCCCGCGCGATCCGGCGTGGAGTCAAGGTGGCCCTCGGCACCGACGCCCCCGCGATCCCGCACGGCGAGGGCGCCAAAGAGCTGCTCGCGCTGGTCGACCGCGGCATGCGGCCGCTGGACGCGCTGCGCGCCGCCACGGTCGTCGCGGCCGATCTGATCGACGCCGAGGACCGGGGACGGCTGCGGGAGGGACTCCTCGCGGACGTCGTCGCCGTCCCCGGCGATCCGCTCGCCGCGGACGTCGTCGCCGTCCCCGGCGATCCGCTCGCCGACCTGTCCGTGACCGAGCGGGTGTCCTTCGTCATGAAGGGCGGCCGGGTGGTCCGGGACGACACCGGGAGCACTCCAACGGGCTGACGACGAAAATAGAGGTGTCGGCGATGTACGACTACGTGATGGTGGGCGCGGGACCGGCGGGCCGCGTCCTGGCGAGCAGGCTCTCGCGCGATCCCGGAGCACGGGTGCTGCTCGTCGAGGCGGGCGGCCCCGGCCGGCACCCGTATCTGCGGATGCCCAAGGGTGTCGGGAAGCTCTTCGGCGACCCCGCCTGCTCCTGGCACTACCGCACCCGCCCGCTGCGCGAGGGCGGCAACCCGGAGATCTGGGTGCGCGGCAAGGTGCCGGGCGGGTCCAGCGCCGTCAACGGCATGGCCTACAACCGGGGGAGCCGCGCCGACCGGGACGCACTGGAAGGGCTCGTAGGGCGCCCCTGCCCGTCTGTCCGCCGTCACCCCGAGTGAGTGACCAGCCCGTTCGGGCACCACACCCGCAGGAACTCCGCCGCGGCCCCGACATGCCGCATCCCCTGCGCCGACGCGTCCTCGTAGACCCGCAGGTCCACCGCCACCCCCGAGTGGGCCGCGCGCGTCGCGAAGGACAGGGCGTCGTCCAGCAGGACATCGGTGCCGGCCGCGTGCAGCTGGATCGGCGGCAGCCCGTGCAGGTTGCCGTGCAGCGGGCTGAGCAGCGGGTTGTTGCGGGACTCCGGCCCCGCGTACGCGGCCGCCCGCCGCGGCAGCGACTCCGCGTCCACCGTGCGGTCGGCGGCCGCGTTGAACAGCAGGCTCGGCGCCTCCAGCGTGAAGTCCAGCAGTGGGGAGACGAGCACCGCGCAGCTGGGCGGCGGCGCGCCCTCGTCGCGCAGCCGCAGCAGCAGCCCGGCCGCCAGCGCCCCGCCGAGCCGCTTGCCGGTCACCGCCACCGCGCCGCCCCGGGCCCGGCAGTGCTCCCAGGCCGCGTACACGTCGTCGAGCGCCTGCGGGAACCGCGGCCGGTAGCGGGCGCAGACCACGGCGAGCCCGGTGGCGCGCGCGAGTTCGCGCGCGGTGGGCAGGGCGTCCTGCACCGTGCCCGCGAGCCGCGGGTCCCCGTGCAGATACAGCACCGTCTGCTCCACGGCTGCGCCGTCGGGACGGACCTCCGGCCCGAACGGACCTTCCTCGACACGGACTTCACCTGCCACGGGACATCACCCTCTCGGCCGCTTCCCAGTGCTCTTCGGCCACCCACAGCCGGGCGAAGGCGGCGGCGGCCTCCTCCGGCGTTCGCGTGCGGGTGGTGAGGTTCTTGATCTCGCGGGCCTGCGCGGTGGCCAGGCCGCGTGCGAACTCCCGCCAGGCGTCGGCGAATCCGACGCGCGGCAGGACGACGTCGACCAGGCCCAGCCGCTCGGCCTCGGCCGCGTCCAGCACCCGCCCGGTGCCGGCCAGCAGCATCGCCCGCCCCGGACCCACCAGCCGGGCCAGCCGCTCGGCGCCGCCCCAGGCCGGCACGATGGCCAACCGGGACTGGTTGAAGCCGATGCGGACGTCCTCGGCGGCGATCCGGATGTCGGCGGCGACCGCCACCTCCGCGCCGCCGCCCAGCGCGTGCCCGTTGAGCGCCGCGACGACCGGACCGGGGAAGGCGGCGATCCGGTCGCACACCGTCCGCATCCGCAGCGCCATCGCGGACGCCTCCGGCTCGGTGCGCAGCCGGGCCAGCTCCTTGAGGTCGCCGCCGGAGACGAACGCCTTCTCGCCCGCCCCGGTCACCGCCAGCGCGAGCGCGCCGTCGGCCGCGTCCAGTGCCTTCTCCAGCTCGCCCACGGTGGCGAGGTCGATGGCGTTGCGGGCGTGCGGGCGGTCGATCGTGATGACGGCGAGGCCGTCCTCCAGCTCCAGTTCAACCATGTCAGTCCTCGTACTCCACCGTCACGTCGGGTGAGGTCGGCTCGGCCTGGCAGGTGCGCACATGCCCTTCGGCGACTTCGCCGGCGTCGAGGGCGTTGTCCACCCGCATCCTTGCTTCCCCCACGGTGAGCCTGGCCATGCAGGTGGCGCAGTCCCCGGACTCACAGGAGAACGGCGGGGTGAAGCCGGCCCGGCGGGTGCTCTGGCGCAGGGTCTCGCCGGAGCGCTGCGGCACCGAACGCCGCTGACCTCGCACAACGACGGTGACGACCGCCGTGAACGGCTCCGGTCCGCACAGGCAGAAGTCGGCCGGGCCGTCCGCCGGCTCCCGGATCCGCTCCGCCGTGACCAGGCCGCCCCGGTCGTCGAGGTGGTGGTGCAGGGCGAGCCGCCCGGGTCGGGGCGCAGACGGAAGGCGCCGCTCGGCCGGGTCGGGGCGCAGACGGAAGGCGCCGCTCGGCCGGGTGGCCTCCAGCACGTCCCCCGGCCGCAGTTCGTCGCGCATCCGGCCGGACACCAGCCCGCCCGGCACCCGCTTCACGCGTGCCATATGTGGAACTTACCTTCTCTCTGAGTGAGAGTGCAATTCTCGTGCGCGTACTGGTGAAGAGACTCGAGTGAGGAGCCCCGTCGCATACACACGATTCCCCCGGCGCCCTGCGGGTCGGTCCCGCCCGCGCACCCCGGCGGCAAGGTCAAGAAGTTTGTTCTTCGTGACAGCATTGTCGCTACTCAAATGTGAGAATACGATTCTCGTCGATCGGTGAAGGAGGATTTCTGATGCCCTCTCGCGACGTCGCGTATCCGCTGTTCGACGCGGACAACCACCTCTACGAGACGCAGGAAGCGTTCACCAGGTACCTGCCCAAGGAGTACGACGGGGCGATCGAGTACGTGAACGTCCGTGGCCGCACGAAGATCGCGATCCGTGGCCAGATCAGCGAGTACATCCCGAACCCCACCTTCGACGTGGTCGCCCGGCCGGGCGCCATGGAGGAGTACTTCAAGGTCGGCAACCCGACCGGCAAGACCCGCCGGGAGATCTTCGGCGAGCCGATGCGCGCGGTCCCCGCCTTCCGCGAGCCGGCCCCGCGGCTGGAGCTGATGGACGAGCTCGGCATCCGGCGCAGCCTGATGTTCCCGACCCTCGCCAGCCTGATCGAGGAGCGGATGAAGGACGACCCGGAGCTGATCCACGCGGTCATCCACGCCCTCAACCAGTGGCTCCACGAGACCTGGGGCTTCGCCTACAAAGACCGTATCTACACGGTCCCCGTCATCACGCTCCCCATCGTCGAGAAGGCGATCGACGAGCTGAACTGGGTCGTGGAGCGCGGCGCCCGGGCGATCCTGATCCGTCCGGCCCCGGTCCCCGGCTTCGGCGGCACCCGCTCCTTCGCCCTGCCGGAGTTCGACCCGTTCTGGAAGCGGGTGGTGGAGACCGGCGTCCTGGTCGCGCTGCACTCCTCCGACAGCGGTTACGCGGCCTACGCCAACGACTGGGAGGGCAACAAGCGCGAGTTCCTGCCCTTCAAGCCCAACGCGTTCCGGCAGGTCCACCAGTGGCGGCCGATCGAGGACGCGGTGACCTCGCTGATCTGCCACGGCGCGCTCAGCCGCTTCCCGGAGCTGAAGGTCGCCGTCATCGAGAACGGCGCCTCCTGGGTGGGGCCGACGCTCGGCAGCCTGGCCGACGTCTACAAGAAGATGCCGCACGAGTTCCAGGAGGACCCCGTCCAGGTCCTCCGGCGGAACATCCACATCAGCCCGTTCTGGGAGGAGGACATGGCCGCCCTCGGCGATCTCATCGGCATCGAGCGCGTCCTGTTCGGCTCCGACTACCCCCACCCCGAGGGCCTCGCCGACCCGCTCACCTACGTCGACCACCTGGTGAAGCTGTCCGAGGAGGACCGGGCGAAGGTCATGGGCGGCAACCTGGCCCGGCTGATCGACGGTTGAGGAGCCGATGAACACAACCGCGCGGTGGCGCAGCATCCCGGAGCCGGTGCGCAGCGCCGCGAGCCGCTTCGGCGACGCCGAGGCCGTCGTCGAAGGCGACCGGCGGCTCTCCTGCGCCGAGCCGGCCGAGCCGGCCGAGCAGGTCGGGCCGGCCGAGCAGGTCGGGCGCACCGCGGGGGCGTTCGCCTCGGCGGGCGTCGGACCCGGTGACCGGGTCGCGCTGGGGGTCCCCAACTCGGCCGAGTGGATCGTCGCCGCGTTCGGTCTGCTCACCGCTTGCGGGGTGCTCGTCCCGGTGCACACCCGGTTCCGCGACGAGGAGGCGCACGGCATTGTCGTACGCGGCGGCGCGAAGGCCCTGTTCGTCCGGAACGGCTTCCTGGACCGGGAGTTCACCGGCTCCGCCGACATCCCCGTCGAGCTGGTCCGCCGGATCACCGCCGAGCTGCCGTTTTGCCACCTCATGACCGGCTACGGCCTCACCGAGGCCGGCACCGGCACGGCCTCCCGCCCCGGCGACCCGTACGAGGCCGTCGCCACCACCGTAGGCCGCCCCCGCGAGGGCTTCGAGCTCCGCATCGCCGACGACGGCGAGGTCCTCGTCCGCGGCTACGGCGTGCTGCGCGGCTACCTCGACGACCCCGCCGCCACGGCCGGGGCGATCGACCCCGACGGCTGGCTGCACACCGGTGACCTGGGGGAACTGGACGCGGAGGGCCGGCTGCGGATCGTCGGCCGCAAGAAGGACACGTTCGTCGTCGGCGGCTTCAACGCCTACCCGGCCGAGATCGAGGGCTTCCTGCTGACGCATCCGGCCGTCGCCCGGGTCGCCGTCGTCGGAGTTCCCGACGAGCGGCTGGGCCAGGTGGGCAAGGCGTTCGTGGTGTCGCGCGGCGAGGTCGGCGAGGCCGCGCTGATCGCCCGGGCCCGCGAACGGACGGCCGGCTTCGAAGTGCCCCGGCAGATCGAGTTCCGAACCGAACTGCCGCTGAACGCCACCGGCAAGGTGACGAAGGACCGGCTGTCATGACGACCGACGACCCCCGCACCGCATCCGGCATCCCCCTCAAGCCGGTCTACGGCCCCGCCGACCTCCGCTCCGCACCACCGGGCCCCGGCGACCACCCCTTCACGCGCGGCAACTACCCCACCGGCTACCGGGGCCGCACCTGGACCCTGCGCCAGTACTCCGGCTTCGGCACCCCGGAGGAGTCCAACCGCCGCTACCGCTACCTCCTCGACCAGGGCGGCACGGGCCTGTCGGTCGCGCTCGACCTGCCCACCCAGTGCGGCTACGACTCCGACGACCCCGAGTACGGCGACGAGGTCGGCCGGGTCGGCGTGGCGATCGACACCCTCGCCGACGCCGAGATCCTCTTCGACGCGATCCCGCTGGACCGCATCAGCACCAGCTTCACCGTCAACGGCACGGCCGCGATCCTCCTCGCCCTCTACGTCGCCGCCGCCGAGAAGCGGGGCATCCCGCGCGCGAAGCTCACCGGCACCATCCAGAACGACATCCTCAAGGAGTACGCTTCCCGGGGCACCTGGATCTGGCCGCCCGAGCCGTCGCTGCGGCTGATCGCCGACACCATCGAGTTCTGCGCCGCCGAGGTGCCCCGCTTCAACGCGATCTCCGTCGCCGGCGCGCACTTCCGCGACGCGGGCGCCAACGCCGTCCAGGAGATGGCGTTCACGCTCGCCGACGGCGTGACGTACTGCGAGACCGTCCTCGCGCGCGGCCGCATGACCATCGACGAGTTCGCCCCGCAGATCTCCTTCTTCTTCTACACCCACGGCGAGTTCTTCGAGGAGGTCGCCAAGTACCGTGCCGGACGGCGGCGTTGGGCGACCATCGTGCGCGAGCGGTTCGGCGCGAAGACCGACAAGGCGTGCATGTTCCGCTTCGGGTGCGTGGCGGGCGGGGCCTCGCTGTACGCGCCGCAGGCCCGCAACAACACCGTCCGCGTCGCCTACGAGGCGCTCGCCTCCGTGCTCGGCGGGGTGCAGTCGATGTTCACCGCCGCCTGGGACGAGCCGTTCGCGCTGCCCAGCGAGGAGTCGGCGACGCTCGCCCTGCGCACCCAGCAGATCCTCGCCCACGAGACGGGCGTGACGAAGGTCGCCGACCCGCTCGGCGGCTCGTACTTCGTCGAGGCCCTCACCGACGCCACCGAGGAGCGCGTCGAGCGCGTCATGGCCGACCTGGAGGCGCACGGCGGCATGGTCCGCTGCATCGAGGACGGCTATCTCCAGGGCCTGATCGCCGACGAGGCGTGGCGGCTGCACCAGGAGGTCGACTCGGGGACGCGCCCGGTCGTCGGCGTCAACCGCTTCACGGTGGACGAGCCCCCGCCCGACCTCGCCGCCTACGAACTCGACGCCGACGGCCGCGAACGCCAGCTGAAGCGCCTCGCGCGCGTGAAGGCGGAGCGCGACGCGTCCGAAGTGCGGGCCCGGCTGACGGAGTTGAAGCGCGCCGCCGAAGGAGACGTGAACCTGATGGCCCCGTTGATCAGCTGCGCCGACGCCTACTGCACGGTCGGCGAGATGGCGGACGCACTGCGCGCGGTCTGGGGCGAGTTCCGACAGCCGGTGGTGTTCTGATGGAACATCAAAAAGCTTCTCGGGTAAGGGTTCTCGTCGCGAAACCCGGCCTGGACGGACACGACCGCGGGGCCAAACTCGTCGCGCGCAGCCTGCGCGACGCCGGCTTCGAGGTGGTCTTCACGGGCATCCGCCGCCGCGTGGACGACATCGCCGCCACCGCCGTCCAGGAGGACGTGGCCCTCGTCGGCCTGTCCATCCTCTCCGGCGCGCACCTCGCGCTCACCCGCCGCACGGTCGAGGCGCTGCGCGCGGCCGGGGGCGACGACATCCCGGTCGTCGTCGGCGGCACCATCCCCGCCGGTGACGTGCCGAAGCTGCGCGCGGCGGGAGCGGCGGCCGTGTACCCGACCGGGACTTCGCTGGACGACATCGTCGCGGACATCCGTGACCTCACCGCGGGCACTTCCGAGAGGACGGGACTGACATGCGAGTCGGAGTGATGAGCGGCCCCGAGCGGGGCGACGCCGGGCACAAGGCGGCGCGGATGGTCGACGACGCCCGCTGGGCCGAGGAGGCAGGCTTCGACACCGTGTGGGTGCCGCAGGTGCCCACCGACTTCGACGCGCTGACCGCCGTCTCCCTGATGGGACAGGCCACTTCGCGCATCGAACTCGGCACGGCGGTCGTCCCTGTGCACGCCCAGCACCCCGTCGCCCTCGCCCGGCAGGCGCTGTCGGCGCACGCGGCGGCGGGCGGCAGACTGGCCCTCGGCGTCGGCGCCTCGCACCACTGGATCGTGCGCGACATGCTCGGCATCCCCTACGAGAAGCCGGCCGCGTACACCCGCGCCTACCTGGAGGTGCTGGGCGAGGCGGTGAGCGGGGCGGCTTCGGTGGACGTGGAGAACGAGGTCTTCCAGGTGCACAATCCACTGACCATCGCCCCGGTCGCCCGACTGCCCGTACTCATGGCGGCACTCGGCCCGGTCATGCTGCGGATCGCGGGGGAGCGCACCGACGGCACGATCCTGTGGATGGCGGACGAGCGGACGGTCGCCGAGCACGTCGTGCCGACCATCACCAAGGCGGCGGACGAGGCGGGCCGCCCGGCTCCGCGCATCGTCGCCGGCATCCCGGTCTGCCTGTGCGCCCCGCACGAGGTGGACGCGGCCCGCGAACGCGCCAACCGCATCCTCGGCGAGGCCGAGATCTCGCCCAACTACCAGCGCCTGCTGGACCGCGGCGACGCGCGTGACGTCGGCGACCTGTGCGCGGCGGGCGACGAGTCGGCGATCGCGGCGCGCTTCGGGAGCTTCGCGGACGCGGGCGTCACCGACCTGTCGATCCGGCTCCTGCCCGTCGGCAACGGCCGCGACGAACTCGTCGCGTCGAAACTCCGCACCCGGGACGCCGTGGCGGCGATCGCGGCGACCTTCCGATGACCGGCCCCCTGGCGGGCCTGCGGATCCTGGAGGTCGGCCACATCCTCGCCGGCCCGTACGCCACGATGCTGCTCGCCGACCTCGGGGCGACGGTCACCAAGCTGGAACCCCCCGGCGGCGACCTCTCCCGCCAGGTCTCGGACGCCTACTTCGCAAGCCTCAACCGGGGCAAGCGCTCGGTGCGGGTGGACCTGGCGACAGCGCAGGGCCAGGAACGTCTCCACACCCTGGTGGGGCAGGCGGACGCCCTCCTGGTCAACCTGAAACCCTCCGCAGTCCACCGCTTCGGCCTCACCTACGAGGCACTGCGCCCCCACAACGAGCGCCTGGTCTGCGTGGCCCTGACCGGCTGGGGCATGACCGCGGGTGACGACCCGGCCTTCGACTACGTGATCCAGGCGGCCACCGGCTCGACGGCTTCACCCCGCGCGGCCCGCTGCCCGGCGCGTACGCCGAGGACGCCGCCTGGCGACGCGCGGTCGCCTTCGCCCTCGTCGACGGCGCGGCGAAGCTCGCCGCCGTCGACCCGGCCCGCCACGGCATCGCCGACCTGGGCCGGCCGGAGGGCTGGCTGGACCGCCAGACGCCCAAGTACCGGAAGCTGCTGCACGGTTACCGCGACGACCCCGCCTACCGGGAGGGCGAGTCCCCGGAGGTGGACCGGGTCGCCGACTGGCTGGCCGCGCACACGCCGAAGGGAGGCGCGACCGGCATCGTGCACGGCGACCTCCAGTTCGCCAACGTCATGTTCGCCCACGACGCCCCCGAGCTCGCCGCCATCGTCGACTGGGAGATGGCCTCGCTCGGCGACCCCCTCCTCGACCTGGCGTGGATCCTCACCGCATGGCGCGAGAAGGACGACCCGCCCGGCAGCGAACCGCAGTTCCAGCCCTGGGACGGCGTCCCCGGCCGCGCGGAACTCGTCGCGTACTACGGCGAGTCGACCGGCCGGGACGTCAACGGCTTCCGCTGGTACCAGGTCCTGGCCTGCTTCCGCCTCGCCGCCCTCCTGGAAGGCGGCTACGCCCGCGCCCTCGCCGGCCGGATGAACCGCAGGATGGGCGAGGTCCTGCACGCCTACGCGGGCTGGCTGTGGGCCAAGGCCCGCCAGGAGATGGACCGCGAGTGAAGCCGAGTCACTTCGGCGGAAGCCTCAACGCGCCGGCCAGGCACACCACTTCACCGTTGAGGCAGTCGTTCTCGCCGAGGGGCTGGACGAGGGCCGCGTACTCCTCGGGTCGCCCCGTCCGCCGCGGGTGGGGCGCCTGCGGCCCCCAGCGCGCCTCCAATCGGTCGCCCGCCTTGCCGTAGGCGGGCGTGAGGACCGTGCCCGGCGTCACCGACGCGACACGGATGCCGACCGGGGACAGGTCGCGGGCGGCGACCAGCGTCATCGCGGACACCCCGCCCTTCGCCGCGGCGTACGGGAGCCGGCCGATCCGGGAGATCGACGGGTTCTCGATCACGGCCGACAAGGCCTCCGGCGCGAACGACGCGGCGGCGCTGCTCGCGGGGGCCGACGAGCGGTCGGGGCTGCCGGCGCTCGCCACGGTCCGTGCCCGGGCCTCCGTCGCCGCGGACCCGGCTCGGACCGGACTGACCCCCAACCCAGGCCATCCCCCAGGCCCTCGGCCGGGCCCCGGGCCGGGATGCCGGTCGCCGACATCGATCTCCTCGAGATCAACGAGGCGTTCGCGTCGGTCCGGGTCGCCGCCGGCCACCGGCTCGGCCTCGACGCCGACACGCTGAACGTCAACGGCAGCGGCTGCGCCCTCGGCCACCCGGTCGCCGCCGGTGGTGCCCGCATGCTCGTCACCCTGATCCATGAACTGCGCCGCCGGGGCGGGGGAGTCGGGGTGGCGTCGATGTGCGCGGGCGGGGGCATGGGCTCGGCGGTCGTGGTGGAGGTCCCCGCGCCCTGAG
>NZ_JBFAKW010000203.1:0-10675 GCF_040655955.1 Streptomyces sp. NPDC050263
CCAGGGGCTTCACTCATGCCTGACGCCGAGTCACCATCCCGCCGTCCGGCATCATCACACACCGCAACCGTCACGTTGCCGAGAAGACTTCACTGTTGTGGGTGGCGACCAGCTATGGCGGCAAGGCCGACCCCTTCGCTCCCGTCATCCGCAGTACCCCAGCTGGTGGCCTGCGTCTGCTGCTCCTGCGCACCGGGGCCGTACTCGCCATCAGTCTTCCGCTGCTCCTCGCCGCGGGACTGGTCGGTGTGGGCATCTCGGCGTGGGCGGCGGCCTGGCTGGTGCCCTGCCTGACCCTGACGCTCGCCGCGCTGGTCCTGGGCTCATACATCGGCTGCCTGCTCAGTGCTGTCGTGACCGGCACAGGGTGGTTCCTGCTGGTCGCCACGGTCTCGAAGCTGGAGATGTTGAAGGACGGTCAGGTCCGCTCACTCGACGTCGTCCTGCTCCATGTCTTGCAGAACCTCCTGGACGTCGGCGCGCAGCTGATCTGGGGCGTGGCCGCCAATGTGCTGGCGGCCCTGTTGCTGCTTCGCCGCCATTCCTTCAACGACATGAGGTCCAGATGATCAGTGCAGCTCGACTGACTGTACGCCACCGTCGTACCACCGCCATTGACAGCCTCGATCTGGAACTCGGGCCGGGTGTCCACGCGCTGCTCGGCCCCAACGGCGCGGGGAAGAGCTCGCTGCTGCGCGTCCTGGCGACAGCCTCAGGTGCGGTGGAGGGCGAACTGAAGCTGCTGGACCGGGACCCGAGGCGTCCTTCCGATCGGCTGGAGATCCGGCGCCGCCTCAGGTATCTACCCCAGACGTTCGGCATGTTCCGCGGTTTCACCGTCAGGGAATGCGTGAGCTACGCGGGGTGGCTAAAGGACATGCCCAGTCTCAGGACGCCTCGAGCCGTCGAGCGTGCGGTGGAGCAGGTGGGGCTGACCGAGCGCATCGACGACAAGTACCGCACGCTGTCCGGCGGTATGCAACGACGGGTCGGGATAGCCCAGGCACTGGTCAACAGCCCCTGGATGCTGCTGCTCGACGAGCCCACCACCGGTCTCGACATTCAGGAGCGTGAACGCTTCCACGCCCTCCTGCGGCAGTTGGCCGCGACCACCACGGTGATCTTGTCCACCCACCTGATGGAAGACGTCACCTCCTGCTGCGAAACCGCCGTCATCCTCCACTCGGCCCGCAAGCTCTTCCACGGAAGCCTGGACCAACTGCACGCCGCCGGCGGCTATTCCGCCATCATCCCACGCACGCCTTGAGAGCATCCGAGACAGGTATTTGGTGTGGATGCGAATGCGGATGCGAATGTGGATGCGAGTGCGCGAGCGAACTCGCCATCGCTTTCGTGGTGACCCCGTCCTACGTCGTCGGCGACGGCACCTCGATCGGGCCGCAGCAGGTGTTCGCCGTGTGGCGCAAGACGGCGGGCAGCAGGTCCGGGCCGGCCTCGTCGGCCTGACCAGGAGAGAGCGCCGGGGAGGCGGCCGCCTCCCTTCTCAGTTCTCCGGTCCGCCGTCCAGCAGGATCTGGTAGGGAAGGAACACGAGTCCGGGCATGTCGGCAGGGAGTGCGGCACGGTAGACCGCCTCGAAGACCGTGCCCAGGAATCGGACCTGGCCGGGGTGGAGCCGGTGCTGGGCGACCTCGTCGGTGCCCGGCGGGACCAAGGCGCGGCCGAGGCCCGTCAGCTGCACCAGCGGTGCCGTGGGATCGAGCAGCGGATCCAACGGGACCGACTCCCCCACGGAGAGCAGCAGCCCGACGGCCACCTTCAGCAACTCCGGATCCTTCTCCACGGCCGCGCCGTACAGCCGGCCCCGTCCGAAGGTCACCAACTGCTCCAGTGCCGACGGCTTCAACAGCTTGGCGACGGGGAGGGACCAGAGCCTGCCCCACAGGCCGTCCGTGCGCTTCTCACTGCCCAGCCAGTCGGTCAGCATCGGGGCGACGTGCACGACTCGCTGCGCCCGCTCGCCGACGTTCAGCGCCAGTTGGACGGCGAGCGAGGCCATCGCGGGATCGAGTTCCCCCAACGCTGCCGTCAGGACGGTCGCGCCGAGGAGGGGAAGGAGGTGGATCTCCTCGGTCTCCCAGCCGTCCGTCATCCGGACGTCGATCCAGCGGTGCAACGCCTCCGCCGCCTCCAGGGACGGCAAGCCGCTCCCCTTCTGGTACTCCTCCTCCTCCGAGAGGTGGCGCAGGGTGGCCCGCACCACCGCCTCGTCCGCCGCATGCACGGCGTCGGCGGCTGTGGCCGCGGCCGCGGCCGGATCGTCGCAGACCTCGGCGTAGGGCCGGGACCGCCGGTTCCTCTCCTCGGACGACACCACGGCACTCGGCAGATCCGGGACGGTGCCGCGATCGCCGCGCGGCACACACCTCACGGTCATGAGGTGCCGGTCGGATTGGTTCGTAAGGCTCTCCACCTCGCCGATCAGGCGTTCGCCCACCGGATAGTTCAGCGAGTCGCCGGCGAACGACACGACGACGCCGTTGCTCTCCATCCGCGCGAGGTACTCCCACTTCCCATGCGGCCTCATGAGGGGTTCTCCGCCGAGCACCGTGAGGTTCACGGGCCGGCCGATCCGGAGGTTGCGGAAGTGGCTGAGCACGGCAGGTGCCCCGGTGACCGATACCCGTCCGTCGTCGAGCAGCAGCGCCCACAGCGGCGCTCCGGGGGCGGCCAACGCCTCGTGCAGCCGGTCCCGGGAGAGTTCGGCCCATGCCGCGTGCGAGGCCGGAAGCCAGCGCAGCGCCCCCGTCTCCTGCTCCCGGCACAGCACTCCCGAGTGTTCCGGGCCGTTGTCCGCCCCGGCGACCGCCGCGAAGGGAAGGACGTGCCGCTCCGCCTCCCAGGCCGCGCGCAGGCCGGTGCTCAGCGCCCCGTCCGCCGACCGGCGCAGCCACAGCGGACCCGTCTGGGCGGTGAGTGCCTCCGCGACCGCGCGGCAGGCGTCGGCGGGCAGGCCGGGCACGAGTTCCTCCGGGCGGACGGCGAGCAGGGCGCCGCCCGCGTGGACCACGAGTCGGCCGTCGCGCAGGATGCCGGAGATCCTGGTCGGGCACTCCCACGACGTGCCGTCGCCTTGGGGCAGCCGTGGCTGGGCCGCCCGCGAAACCCTCAGCCGGCCGTCCGCGTCCAAACCCTCGACAGTCATCGTGAGGCACCCACCCGCGGCGGACAGCAGCGCTGCCGCGCGGTCCGGTCCGGCCGCCAGTTCCGCCCGGATCCATGCGTCGCCCGCCCAGTCTTCCTCTGCCGGAACCACGGCGAGTCCGGGAAGACCGTGGGCGAACAGCGTTCCGTCGTCGGCCGCCCCCACGAGGACGGCCTCCCCACGGTCGGGCAGGCCGCGGTCCGGCCCGGGCAGGAGGTGGTTGTCCGGTGTCAGCCGCACGACGTCGCCGACGGCGTGGCGGTCAGTCGTGTCCCGCGAGACCGGGTACTCCTGGGAGGCGTTTCCGCCGCCCAGGACGAGCACGCCCTTCTCCCGGTCGGCGGCAAGGACGGTCAGCACCGCCGGTACCGGACCGAACGTGCCGCGCAGGCCCGGCAGCCATTCGTGCAGGACGACGCAGGCGGGTTCGCTGAGGCTGCCGTGGTGGGCGGACATCCGCACGGTGTCGCCCGGCTGGAAGAGTTCCCAGCACATCGCCTCCAGCGGGTACAGCGCGCCTCCCGCCGTGGAGTGCGCCAACTCTCCGGGGATCTCCACCAGACGGCCCGGGGAGATCTCCAGCCACAGCCCGGACGCCCGGCCGTCGGCCGGACGGATCGGACCGGCCACGGTGTACGAAGGCGCCTGACCGTCCCGTGTGGTCCTCGCGGGACCGCCGCTGCGTCGGCCCTCGCCCTTCCCAGACGGTCCTTGCCGTCGGCGCTCCGTCAGGTACCCCGCCGGATAGCCGTACCGCCGGGCCTGGTCGAGGGGGTGGCGCAGGGTCGGGCCCACCGCGGGGACCACCGGTTCGACCAGGTCGTCGATGCCAAGGTCCATGGGTTCGCAGGATTTCGGCGTTCCGTCGGGCCAGTGTCCGGTCCGCCGGTCCTGGGGCGCGCGTCGGGCCATGGTGTGGCGTCGCGCGATCGACCGGGCGCTGCGGTCCGCGAACGAGGTCTGAGCGGGTTCCAGCTCCGTCACCGAGCCGTCGTCGCCCGTCCCCTCCGTGAGCACCGGAGTCAGACGCGCCAGCAGGGTGTCCTCGTCGAAGGAGAGCCACCGGGCGGCCGATTCACCGGGGCACGGGGCCGCGACGGCGATCTCTCCCTCCGGGGTCCTGCTCAGTCGGCCGATCTTGGGGTGGGGGTGTCGCATCAGCCGCGCGACCGGCTCCAGCGCGCTCTCGCCGTCGCCCGCCGGCGTGGCGGGGACTTCCACGTTGGGCAGGCCCGACAAGGTGAACAGCGGTTGCGAGAGCTGCCTGGCCGTGGGGTCCTGCTGGCTCAGCAGGGTGTTCTTCGGGTAGACCACGGTCTCCCGGCCGTCCACGGCATACGCGGAGTCGCTCGGCAGAGCGGGCCTGACCAGGAAGCGCCCGTCCGGCGCGCGCGTGATCCGGACCACGGCCCCCTCCTCCACTTCCGCCTTCTCGGCAAGGTCCTCGGGCGCCAGAGCGATGCGGACGCCCGCGCGGAGTTCCAGCCGCAGTTCGCGGCCCCGCCACGTCACCACGGCGAAGCACGACGGGTTGCGCGAGGTGAGATAGCCGCGCAGGGCACGCGCGGAGCGGGCCGGGGACATGGAGATGCGGCCCTCGAAGTCGTGCCCGTCGCCGGGCCCGCGCAGCTCCACCAGGTACGGCGTCCCTCTGAGCGCCGTCCTGCCGCCCTCGTCGAGGATCCGGCGCAGCACGTCCTCACGGTGGGCGAAGGTGCGCCGGGTCACCCGAGCGGTGAGGCGCAGGGGGTGCTTCTCGGAGCCCAGGTCCAGCGTGAGCGTCAACTGCACGTCGTTGGGATGCCGGTGGATGGTCTCACCCCACATGAAGACGAACTGCCCCCGCTTGAGGCCGTGTCCGTCCTTGGAGTCCACGACCGGACGCACGTAGTGGAAGCACACCTCGGCGCCCAGCGAGTCGTTCCACTTGCCCGTGTCGAGCCGTCGGAGGACCTTGACGACGTCGGGCCCCGTCGGGTGGTGCCTCAGTACGGCCGCGGCGGCGCGGTCGGTGAACCGCAGACGGGGGGTGCCGACCTCCGCGGGGCTCTCGCCCGCCCGGTCGCGGGCGTCGAAGGTGCCCTGGAGGGACTCGACCCGGAGGATCGTCACGGTCCTGGCATCACGGTCGAGCCGTACCGTCAGCCCGGGAACGATCCTCATCTCCGCCTGGTCGCGCAGCCTGCGTTCCCGCGACCAGACGATCGCGTCGCCGTGCACGTCGAGCCAGAGCCGATCGCGGTCCGTGCCGCCACCGCGCCGATCGCGGGGGGTCACCGTGAGACGGGTCAGACGGTCGCCGTGGAAGAACGGCAGGTCCTTCGCCCCCCGCAGGGGAGTCCCGTCCAGCCGTACGTCGGTGAGCAGGACGCGAAGGGTCAGGCCGTAGCCCCCTTCGAAGAGCAGCCACTGGGCCGGCGGTGCCCCCGGCCGTTTCCGCTCACGCTTCTCGAGGCCCACGAAGTACAGGCTCGCCTCGGTCTCCCGTCCCTCGACGACCTGCTGATGGTTCATGAAGGCGCGCAGGGCCATCGGCGGTACGTCACGGTACGACGCCACGTACCGGGTCCCGCCCGGGCCCGCCGCGGGATCGGGGCGCACCACGACACGGGCCCGCCTGTCGTCGTACTTGACCCCGTCCACGTGGGGCGTCTCACCGGGGAGGAGCGGCACGGGCGGCAGACCGACCCTGCGGCCGCCCAGGTGGACCGGGGCGAGGCCGGCGTTCCCGCCGCTCAGCTGGGCGCTCCAGCCCGGCGCGCCCAGCACTACGCTCCACGCCTGGCTCAGGTCCCCGCCGGTCTCCGTGGCCTGGACGGGGCCCAGGAAGAAGATCCGGCGGACGTCCCACAGGCCCCGGGCCCCGACCTGGCGGGCCGTCAACCTCACTTTCGCGACCTGAGCGGCCTCCTGCCCGGGGTAGAGGCGGTCGGTGAAACCCCACAACGAGCGGTTCTGGGACAGCAGGACCTCCGTGCGGTGCCGCGTCGCGCTGTCGCCGGGGACGGTGAAGGGGTCGCCCAGGGACACGTGTCCGGAGCGGACCTCGCCGGGGAACCACCTGCGTGTCGAGCGCGTCAGCTTCCCGGGACGGGTCTGCCCGTACACGGCCTCGCCCCGCGTGCCCCGTTTCGTCAGCGGCCCGACCGGTGCGACGCCGACGGGGTGGTCGTCCAGCTCCCACAGACAGCGGACGTAGATGCGGCGGCCGCGAGGGGTGAAGCTCCAGCCCCGCGCGGACCACACCGCGACCAGTTGGTCACCGCTGTGCCGGGTAGGCAGGGTGAACGCGTCCCAGGGCACGTGGACATCGAGGACCCGATCCCCCACCCGCAGCGAGATCCGCGGTGGCCGGCCCTCGTCGCGGGGCGGCGCGGTGAGCAACAGTCCGTCGAGGCGTCGCAGTGAGTGCAGCCGTTCGCCGAGCTCGCGGCGGTCCGGCTCCGGCAGTCGGGCCAGCAGGACGTCGTCGGCCAGCCGACGGTGTCCTGCGCCGGACTGAGCATCACGGACTCGGCCTCGACGGAGACCTCCGTGTTCCCGAGTGCCGTCCAGGCCAGGAGAACACCGCGCCGCACGGTGCCGACACCGCCGCGCAGGCGGACGACGTCGCCCTCGCGCATGCCGTGGAGCCGGTCGAACTCCTCCGGCGGGGTGTCCTCGTCGCCGCCGTACGGGTCCTTGGCGACCTGCACCCGGGCCGTCCTGAGCTCCTTCTCCTCCCAGGCGTCGAGCGCGTGCTCGGCCGAGTCCCCGGCCATGGACAGCACGTCCTCGACGATCACCGGCGGGAAGCCCGGGATGTCGTGGTCGACCTGCCAGCGCCCGTCGCGACGGGTGACCTGGACGGTGTCGCCCGCGCACAGGTCCTGCCACTCCAGGTTGCGCCGGTCCATGCCGTCCGCGGCCGCCTCGGGGTGCTCGTCGGCCGGCACCTCCGCCGGAGGGCCGGTCAGGGCGAGGCGGGGCCTGCCGAACGCATCCTCGGTCACCTCGACCCAGCAACGCAGTCCGGCCGGGTACTGCGTTCCGGAGGTCACAGCGTGCAGCCGGCGGGCGGCACCGGGCTCCCAGACCCGCTCGGGCAGCAGGAAGGTCCGGCCCGGTGTCAGACAGAACCGCCAGGCGTCCTCGGTGGAGTCGGTCGGATCCATCAGGGTGAGCACGGCCACCGATCCGCGCGCGTACGGCAGGCCGGCGGCCAGGAACTCGGTGAAGCCGCCGTCCACGGAGTGCCAGCCGTCGTCGGAGTACCGCGCGACTGTCTCCAGGGCTGGTTCCGGGGACCGGTCTCGGCTGCCTGCCGGCCGGGAGCGATGCCACCGGGACAGATCGGGGTCCCATTCCGACAACAGGCCGGTGCCTGCCGGTGACGCGTCCATGTCGTGCGGGAGGACGTTCACGACGGCGCCCTCGGACGTCAGCTCGACCCGTACCCGCCGTACGTCTCCCGGCCGCAGCAGCGGGGGAAGTCTCCGGGACCGGCCCTCGACCTCCACGAACAGGGGCTCGCGGCCGGGTTCCGGATCCAGGGCCAGCCGACGGTGGCCCAGCCTGACGGCGACGGGATCGCCCAGCCCCGCGCCGTCATGCGGCTCCGCGGTCAGCGGCTGCCCGAGGCCGCAGTTGATCAGCACCCGGTCCCGGGCCTCGGTGAAACCGCACACGACGCCGACGACTTCGGGCCGCTCGCCCCGGGCGGCCTGTTGCAGGACGAGGTCACGCTGCTTCGGCCGGCGGAACAGGTCGAAGCCGGTGGACGTGTCCAGGTCGACAGGCAGGTGGTGGTAGACGGCCCGGTCGTCGCTCCGGTGGGCGAGGACGGACACGACCGTGCGGGGGTCGGGGAGTTCGGCCTTGTCGGGCGCGTGCTGCGCGGACCTGCCGAGCGGCACGGCCGTCGCACGCAACGAAGAGGTGAGCACGGATCGTTGCCAGGAGTCCGCGATGAACGCGCGGTTCTCGGCCGCCTCCTGTCCGACGCCCTGGGTGAGGTTTCGCACCAACCTGTCGAGTTCCTCCCGGAGGGCCCCGGCGTTCTCCTCGTACATGGCGTGCGCCCAGACGTCGAAATCGCTGTGGTCGCCGGCCGCGGCGGCGAGCCTTCCGTCGTAGGAGAGGCTGAGCAGGCGGCCGCGCATCCGGGCCGCGACCTGCTCGCCGAGCCCGCCACCGCCGGTCAGCCGGCCGAAGAGCAGCCGCAGATCCGTCGGGGTGCGCAGTCCGAACTCGGTGAAGACGTCGAGGAGTTTGTCGAGCACGCGGGATTCGAGTTCGCCGTCGTGGTGCACCACGTCGATGAGCCACAGCATGTGCCAACGGGTGACCCTCGCCAGTTCCTTGACCGAGCTGATGCGGTCCATCCGGGCGATCCAGGCGTCGACCGCCTTCGCCAGCTCCTCCTCCTGTTCGGGGTCACGGGGCTGGGCGAGGGCGTGCAGCAGCCGGACGGTGCGGGCACACAACTTCATGGTGGACTGCGCCTTGGGCGGTCCCGACTCCACCCAGCGCTTCAGATGCTTTACGCCCTGGGGCTGGTCGAGTCGGGCAGGAGCGAGGAGCAGAACCTCCTGGAAGGTGACGGGAGGGTAGGTCATGTTCCGACCCTCCGTCAGCCGGCCGTCCGACACGTCCTGGTGCAGCAGGATGCGCAGCAGGAGCAGTGCGTTGCCGAGCTCCTTGCGGTGCTCCCGGGGGCGGAGCCGGTGTGCCGCCAGTCGGAGCAGCCGCTCGACCAGGGGCGGATCGCCCTCGAACCAGCGGCTCTGCGGAGTGCTGTCCTGCGCGCCGGCCGCGCCGGACAGCACGTCCAGGACGGCCCGTACCAGCACCTGCAGGGCTCCACCGCTCTCGTGGAGCAGCCGGGCCTGCCGGTAGAAGCGCCGAGGTGTGTCCTTCAGGTCGTCGGGCGAGTCCCCGGCGATGGCACGCTCCGCGAACACCCGCGGATGCAGTTCGGCGTAGACGCCTCGCATCGCGTACACGCCGGTGCGCTGTGCCGACTGGGCGAGCGGCACCAGAGCCGCGGGCACGGGAGAGTCCTCGACGGCCTTCTCCTGGTAGGTCACCGAGTAGAGGTGGCGGCCCACGATCCCGTTTGAGAGGAGTTCGGACCCGTGCATCACGAGGTCACACAGCGGCTCGGCGGTGGTCCCCGCGTGGCGCAGCAGCCGGACCGCCGTCCGCAGGGACGACAGCAGCCGCAGCAACACGACCGGGTCGTTGACGGCCGGGAAGAGGGACGGGGCGGGGTCCCGGTCCCAGGCTCTCGAAGCCCGGTCGACCCAAGGGGAGAAGGCCCAGTTGGACAGACCGCCGCGAACGGGCTGCGCGGCGTACGCGGTCTGGACGAGACGGGCGGGGGCGCCGTCGTTCTTGAGGGGCGCCGCGGACGGTCCGGTCCGCAGCTGCCAGAGGTCCGTCATCTGGCCCGACCACGCGGCGCGTTCCTTGTCGGCCACGGGACCGCTGAAACGCACGGGGTAGCGTGGCCGGCCGCTGGGCGGTCCCCAGCGGTCCACCAGGACCGACGCGGCTTGCCGGGGATGCAGGAATGCGGCCAGGTCCCAGAGGCTCTGCTGCCACAGCACGGTCGACAGGGTGCGCAGGGAGACCTTGTCGGCGGTCATGCCGAGCCGGTCGAGGACGCGCTGCACAGGGATGCCGCCCGTGTCACCCCGCAGTCTCTGGAGCCGACGCAGTCCGTTGAGGGTGACCGCGTCCAGGTCGAGGTCCGCGACGAACCGCTCGGGTGCGCGGTGCCCGGCGGGATGCAGCAGTCGGGCCGCGGCCCCCATCAGGTCGGGTTCGAGATGGACCCAGCCGACCTCCGGGCGGGCGAGGGACTTGAGGAGTTGGTTGCGTTCCGCCTCACCGGTGGCGGTCGCCCCCTGGGTGCGCAGGGCCAGCAGGCAGGGCAGTCTGCCGTAGGCGGGCTTGGTCGCGAGGTTCGTCAGTTCGGCCAGCGGGGAGCCGTCCCTGTGCAGTTCGGCCGCGACGGTCTCGAGTGTCTCGGGGCGTTCGGCGAGGTGCGCGGTGACCGCCAGGAGCAGGGATTCCAAGGGATGGGCGGTGAGGTCCCGGAAGGGGTGGTCGGTGGTCTTGGCGGTCGTGTGCCGGGCCCAGTCGGCGAGGGTGGCGCGCAGCGCGGCGGCCGTGCGGGCCGGGGAGTCCTCCATGCAGACGTGGAGGAGCGTTTCGAGGGAGTTGACCGCCCGGTGGTGACCGAGGGTGTCCCGCACGGTCCGCTGGAGATGGCCGAGCACGAGGTCGGCCGTCGGGCCGCCCGTCCGGGCGAGGTGCAGCAGCCTCGGCGCGACGTGCAGGGCGGCCCAGGGTTCACAGCGGTTCAGTGCGTCCAGCGCGTTCGGCAGGAGGTCGCCGGGACCGTCCGGGGCGTCGAGCAGGTCGAGCACCGCTAGTGCCGCGGCAGGCAACGTTTGCCCGTCAAGGAGCGGCGTCCGGTGCGTGCTCTCGGTGTGCCGGCCGGAAGTCCTCGTACTGGACGTA
>NZ_JBFAKW010000204.1:0-10516 GCF_040655955.1 Streptomyces sp. NPDC050263
AGATCTAGCCCTGTAGTACTAGGGCTTTCGCCCGGTGCGGCGAGAGTGCGTGCCGGGCGTCGCGACGCCGCGGAGATCCATCAGAAGCCCCCTAGCCGCGGTGGAGGGTGCGGCGGGCGTTGGCGACGGCGCGCAGGGTCCGCAGCGCGGGATCCTCCTGGACCGGGATGAGCGGGCTGCGGTGGTCGGGGCCGCCGAGGAAGAGGTTGACCTCCATGTCCATCAGGCCGGGCAGCAGCGTGACGTCACCCAGGTCGCGGAGAGCCGTGCCCTCGGGCAGCCGGGCCGGCCGGCCCACCTCGGCGATGCGCTCGCCGATCACCAGCATCTCGCCCGGCTCGACGAGTTCGCCCTTGTCGACGTCGAGGAGCCGGGCAGCCCGCAGCAGGACCGGTGTTTCTCGTGCTTCGGGAAGCGGTTGCATCTCACACGGCCGGTTCGACGACGGCGTCGATGCCGGCGGGCCCGCTGTCCGGGACGCGCGGCTGCCCCCAGGCCTCCACGGGGAAGGCGACGGTCACCAGGGAGCAGAACGCCCACAGCAGGTGCTTGTCCTCCTCGCCGATGCCGTCGAGGCGCACCGTCTCCAGATACCCGCTGCCCTTCTCCAGCAGCGGGAACGCCACGTCGTAGAAGGCCTGCAGTTCTTCCATGGTGCTGGCGACGCGCTTGGCGTAGCGCGCCTTCTCGCCCTGGACCGCCCAGTCCGCGAACGGTTCGAGCGCGGCGAAGTCGGCGGGAAAGACGTTGGCCATGTCCGGGATCTCCCTCTGTGCTCGCTGGACTTCAGGACGCGGTGGACGGCTGCTCGGCGTGCGCGTCCACGAACTGCCGGGCGGTGGTGTGCAGATGCCGCAGCAGGACCTCCTGGTCGCACAGCGGGAACTGCTCCAGGGTGCGCGACTCCAGCATGGTCTGGGTGGCCTCCAGGGTGTTGCCGTCCTGGAGGCTGTACTCCTTGAACGACACGACCGCGAGCTCCTGTTGGAGGCGCTGGAAGGCGTTCTGCGGCGGCACGAAGTAGGCGGTGCCCTCGAAGATGTGCGTGTTGTACGAGGTCGGCCAGTAGTGGTAGGTCAGCACCCAGTTGGGCCGCCAGACCAGCAGCATGAAGTTGGGGAAGAAGACGAAGGAGTCCATGCCCCAGACCTTGCTGCGGGTCGGGTTGATCGCGGGCGGCAGCTGCTCGGTGGTCAGCCCGATGTCGGGCTCCTCCCAGGCGCCGAACAGCCCGCTGCGCAGGGCCCGTTCGATCGGCTTGACCATGGCCCGGGCCTTGGGCGGGGCGATGCCGCCCCAGGAGGAGACCATGCTGTGCGGGCCGTCGATGTCGTAGTGCAGCGCCTCGTAGCCGTACTTCTTGATCTTGGCGGCCTCTTCGGCGACGTACTGGCCGGAGTGCAGGATCGGCGCGTGGTAGAACTCGGCGAACGCGTCGATGAACAGCTTCCAGTTGCTGCCGATCTCGGCCCGGTACTTGTGCACCTGGGTGAGCTTGTCGAAGGGGTAGCCCTCGATGCCGGCGCCGAACTTCCCGAGGTAGTCCCTGAGTGACGTCGTGTTGTCCGGGTCGAGGTTGACGAAGATGAAGCCTTCCCAGACCTCGGTGTGCACCGGCAGCAGTCCGTAACTCGACTTGTCCAGGCCGAAGAACTCCGACTCCTGCTGGACGAAGCTGAGCTTGCCCTCCAGGTCGTAGCGCCAGGCGTGGTACTTGCAGGTGAACGCGCGGCAGTTGCCCTTGGTCTCCTCGCGGGGGAAGTCGTCCCAGACGAGCTTGTTGCCGCGGTGCCGGCAGATGTTGTGGAAGGCGCGCACCTTGTCGTCCGTGCCGCGCACCACGATGACGGAGGCGCGGGCGGCGTCCAGCTCCTTGGTGAAGTAGCTGCCCTTGCGCGGGACCTGCTCCACGCGCCCCACGTTCAGCCAGGTCCGCCGGAAGATCGCGTCCCGTTCGCGTTCGTAGTGCTCCGGTGAGATCGAGTCCGCGTAGGAGACCGGCTCGGTGTCGATCTCGAAGTGCTCGGTCCAGCTGCCCTCGGAGGGCTTGGGGAAGTACGCCATGGAACGGAACCTCCGGTCGGTTGACACCGCCAAGATAACAGCGGTCCCCCTTGAGGAGAATATCGTTTCCGCCTATCGTCATGTCAGCTCTCACCGACGGCTCAGGAAGGACCCACGTGACCTCGACCGCCCGCCACCAGCACTGGATCGACGGCCGGGAGTCGCCCCCGGCCGGCCGGACCTGGCTGCCCACCCTCGATCCCGCCACCCGTGGGAGCGGCGACGAGATCGCCGCGGGCGGGCGGACGACGTGGACCGGGCGGTGGCGGCGGCCGAACGGGCCCGGCGGGGCTGGGCCGACCGCTCCCCCGCCGACCGCGCCGCCGTCCTGCACCGGATCGCCGACCTGCTCCACGAGGACGCCGACACGGTGATGCGCCTGGAACGCGCGTGCACGGGCAAGGTGCCGGCCCGACTCCGCCTCGAAGTCGACCTGTCGGCCCAGTACTTCCGCTACTACGCGGGCGGGGTCCGGGCCGCCGGGCAGGGCAGCGTCATCGACCAGGGAGCGGGCGTCCACACCTGCACGCGCTACGAGCCCTACGGCGTCGTCGGTGTCATCACCCCGTGGAACCTCCCCCTGAACCAGGCCTGTCGAGCGCTCGCCCCGGCGCTGGCCATGGGCAACGCGGTGGTGGCCAAGCCCTCCGAGTTCACTTCCGCATCGACGCTGCACCTGGCCCGGCTCGCCTCGCGGGCCGGGCTGCCGGACGGCGTCCTGAACGTGGTCACCGGCACCGGTCCGCAGGCGGGAGCGGCGCTCGCCGCACACCCGGGGGTGCGGCGGCTCGCCTTCACCGGGTCGGTGGCCACCGGACGGCTGCTGGCGGCGACGGCCGTCGATCGCCTCGTCCCCCTCACCCTCGAACTGGGCGGCAAGTCGCCCCTGTTGGTGTTCGCGGACGCCGATCTGGACCGGGCCGCGGCGGCGGCCGTGGCGGCGCTCGCCGCGAACTCCGGTCAGGTCTGCTCGGCGACCACCCGGCTGCTGGTGGAGGAGAGCGTCCACGACGAGGTGGTGGACCGGGTCGTCGCGGCCGTGGACAGACTCCGGCCGGGCGTGGACTTCGGCCCGTTGATCACGCAGACGCAGTACCGGAAGGTTCTGGACTTCCTCAAGGACGCGCCCGAGCCGACCGTCGGCGGCGGTCCCTACACCGAGGGCCCGGCGGCCCGCGGGCTGTACGTGCGGCCCACCGTGTACGCCCGGGTCGACCCGGCCGCGCGCATCGCCCGCGAGGAGGTCTTCGGGCCGGTGCTGGTCACGTGGCCGTTCCACGACGAGGCGCACGCGCTGGCCCTCGCCAACGACAGCGACTACGGGCTGGTCGCCGCGGTGTGGAGCGGCGACCTGGCGCGTGGACTGCGGCTCGCCGAACGCCTCGACGCCGGTCAAGTGGCCGTCAACGGCGGCCCGTTGACCGTGGAGACCCCGTTCGGCGGCTACAAGCGGAGCGGCTACGGCCGGGAGAAGGGGCTGGCGGCCCTGCACGAGTACGCCCAGCTCAAGACCGTCAGCGCGAACTTGTAGCACGAACCTCCAGAAGGACATCGACACGACACCGGCAAAACGCAGGCAAAACGCAGGCAAGACGCGGGCAAGACGCGGGCAGGACAACGGCGAGACCTCGGCGAGAGGGAGACAGCGGATGTACGACGACGACCGGCAGCGGGCCGCACGGGCGGTCCGGGCCGAGGTGATCGGCGACGACGGCTCCCGGACCGCGCCGCCGGGGGACCCCGTGCCGCCCGAGTACCAGGACTACCTGACCGCCATGGCCTGGGGCGGGTGGGCGCGGGGCGGCCCGCTGACCCACCGCGACCGCAGCCTGCTGGTGCTGGCGATGACGGCCGCGACCGGCCGCATGGACGAGTTCCGCATCCATCTGCGGGCGTCGGTCAACGCGGGGGTGAGCGACGACGAGGTGAACGAGCTGCTCTACCAGATCACCGCGTACTGCGGCGCCCCCGCCGGGAACGCGGCCCGCTCGGTCATCCGCGAGGTGCGCACCGCGCGGGAGGCGGTGTGAGCGGCACGGTGGCCGGTGGGCCCGTCGCCGGTGAGCCGGTCGCCGGTGAGCCGGTCGCCGGTGAGCCCGTCGCCGGTGAGCCCGTCGCCGGTTTCGTCGGGCTGGGCAACATGGGCGGCGCGCTGGCCGCGAACCTGGTCGGGGCGGGCTTCGAGGTGCTGGCGTACGACGCCGCGGGTCCGGCCCGCACCCCGCTGGGCGCCCGCTGGGCCCCCGGCCCGGCCGACCTCGCCCGCGCCGTGGACGTCGTCGTGCTCAGCCTGCCCGACGGAGACGTCTGCGAGCAGGTCGTACGGGACCTCGAGGCCGTCCGCGACCGGCGGGTCACGCATGTCGTGGACACCTCCACCGTGGGCGTGTCGGCCGCCCGCCGGCTGGCCGCCATGGGTCTGGGGTATGTGGACGCGCCGGTCTCCGGCGGGGCTGCGGGCGCCCGCAGGCGCACCCTGATGGTCATGTACGCGGGCTCGGAGGCGGACTGCGCGCGGGTCCAGCCGGTGCTGGCGGGGCTCAGCGACCGTCGACGGCGGGTCGGCGACCGGCCCGGGCAGGCCCAGGCGCTGAAGCTCGCCAACAACTTCCTGTCGGCCACCGCGCTCGCCGCGACCAGCGAGGCCGTCGCGTTCGGCGCGTCCGCGGGACTGGATCCGGCGGTACTGGTGGAGGTCCTCAACGCCTCCAGCGGGCGCAGCGCGGCGACGGCCGACAAGTTCCCCGACGAGGTACTGACCGGCCGCTTCAGCAACACGCTGATGGCGAAGGACGTACGGCTGTATCTGCGCGAGGTGGCCGAGGTGGGCGGCGCGGCGGTGCTGGCCGAGGTGACGGAGACGGTGTGGGGCGCGTTCGCGACGGCCGAGCCGGGCGCGGACTTCACCCGCATCTACCCGTTCACCACCGGAACCTCGGAGACCGCCGACACTTCGGAGACCGCCGGCGCTCCGCAGACCGCCGGCGCCTCGGAGTCGCCCAGCAGCACCGACAGCGACTCGGGGACGACCTCGGGGTAGCGGTCGTCGCCGTCCTGGTCGACCAGCCACAGCTGGTGCAGGCGGCCCTCGATGAGGGCGAAGACGGCGGTGGCGCCGGTCCGGGTGTCCAGGCCGCTGGGCAGCCGGTCCCCGTACCGGGCGAGGTGCTCGGTGAGGTGGTTGTGCAGGGTGCGGCGGCGGTCGCGGACATGACCGCGGGCGGGTTCCTGCCCGGTCACCGCCTCCGCCGTCACCAGCGCTGTGCACCCGGGCGAGGGCGGGGTGGTCCTGTTGAAGGACACCGGCCGGCAGGTGTGCGGGACCCCGCTGCCCCGCCGACCAGGACCAGCAGGTCCCTGGTCGGCGGCCCGGCCGCCGCCGCTGACGGGGGCGTCCAGCACCTGGACGCCCTGGGCGCGGGCCCGTCCCGCGAGGCGACGGCAGGTGTCGGGGTGCACGGCTACGATCCCGCCCGGGCGGAGCCCGGTCAGCACCTCCGCGCCCGCCTGCTCCACGTCGGTGTCGCCGACCACGCACAGGCACACCAGGTCGCCGGCGGCGGCGAGTCCGGCGACCGAGCCGGCGCTCCTGGCGGGAGCGCCGGCGAAGCGGTCGAGGGTGGCGGGCCGTCTGGCACACAGGGTGGTCTCGAAGCCCGCGCCGACGATTCGGCGGGCTGTCGACGCCCCCGGCTGCCCAGTCCGACGAAGCCGACGCGCAGCGGGTCGTTCATCAGGGTCGGTCCTCTCCCTTGGGGCGCCAGAACACGGCCAGCAGACCGGCCGTCGCCACGACGCCCACCCCGAGCACCACACCCGCGCCCGCCCAACCGGTCACACTGATGTCCGCGGCCTCGTCCACCGCGTACTCCCCCGGCCCCCATGCCCCGAGCGCCAACGCGAGGACGCCCAGGACGAGGACGTATTCGTAGCCCTCCTTGAACACGAAGAAGCCGTTGCGGCGGTGGGCGAGCAGACCCGCCACCAGCATCACGGACAGCACCGCCGCGCAGGCCAGCGATGTGAAGAGGCCCGCCAACAGCAGGACCCCCGCGCCGAGTTCGGTCAGGACGCTCAGCCAGGCCTGGAGCCGCGGCCGGGTCAGCCCGAGGCCGCCGAACCAGCCGGCGGTGCCGGTGATGCCGCCTCCGCCCTTCCAGTGGTTCCAGCCGTGCGCCACCATCACCACGCCCAGCACGACCCGCACGAGCAGCAGGGCGGTGTCCGAAGCCTCGTTCATCCCCATGTCCCCTTCTCCGTCGGCAGCGCCTGCACACCCAGCGCACATTCCTCGACGAAGGCCAGGACGTGCAGGTGATAGGCGAGAGCGGTACGGCCGACGCTGGTGTTGTGACCCGCGCCCGCCTGCTCGTGGCGTACCACCCGTGAGGCGCCCGTGAACATGGCGGCGAGGTCCGACAGTCCCTCGGGTCCGTTCAGCCACACCTGTTCGTGCTCGGCGAGGGTGAGGTGCACGGGTACCGGGACGCGCGCCGAGAGCCGGGCGAACTCCTTCTGCCAGCCCTCCCGGTGCCCCTCGTAGGCGGGCGAGGCGGAGCCGATGCTGCGCCCTCCGTGCACGTCGGGCGGGTAGGCGTGCGGCGGATGCCACAGGACGCGGCGGAGGTCGGGGCGGGTGCGGGTCGGGTCGCGCCGCCACTCCTCCATGGCTCGGATCGAGCGCGGGTGGTGGGTGCGGCCCATGCCGGCCAGTTCCACGCCGAGCAGCTCGGCGCCGCGCGGGTCGCTCGCCATGCGGACGGTGAGTTCGCAGCCCGCCGAGTGCGCCCACAGGAACACGCCGACGCCGCGTTCACGGCCCCGGAGGAACGCCTCCACGGCCGCGAACACGAAGTCGGTGCGCTGCTCGGGCGTCCGCATCCGGTCTTCGAATCCGGCCGAACTGCCGTAGCCGGGACGGTCGACGGCGATCACCGTGAACCCGGCCGCGGCGGCGGTGCGCAGGAGAGAGAGCCTGGGGTGGCCGGGATGGTCGAAGTAGGCGGAGGTGGTCGCGCCGCCGTGCAGGGCCACGACGACCGCCTGCGGGCGGGGGACCTCGGCGACGAGCGCGGAGGCGGGCACACCGTGCACGTCGACGACGTGCCGGTGCACGCCCGGGGCGGGGGCGAGTTCGGGCTCCGTCGCGGGGGTGGGGGTCGGTGAGGTCATCCGTCCGTCCTGAGCAGGAGTACGCCGCCGGGGTGATCTCCTCCGTCTGCGCGGCGAACTCGGCCTGGAGGGTGTCCTGGACGCCCGGTGACGATCGCCGCCTTGTCCTCGGACCGCATCCCGGCCTCCTCGCTCGTCGACCTCGGATGATCCGAAAACTACATTCTCTAGTTGAGCTAATCAAGGATTCGGACAAGAGAACCTGATGCTCCCCACTTCACGCGCCAGCCCTGATGAGAATATTGTTCTCGCGTATGGAAGGGGTATTTCCATGATCGAATCGAAGGCCTTGAGCCCGTCGCTCGGGGTGGAGTTCACCGGCGTGACCGATCCGCTCGACGACTCCTTCGTCGAACGCGCCGCAGAGGCCCTCAAGTGGCGGGGGGTGCTCCTGGTCCGCGGCCTGCACCTCGACGACGACCGGCAACTGGCGTTCAGCCGCCGCCTCGGCGAGGTCGTCAGCCTGCGCGGCCAGGAGATCTTCCCGATCTCCGTCAACCCGGCGATGAGCAGAAGCGCCGAGTACCTGAAGGGCGCCTTCTTCTGGCACCTCGACGGCACCAGCGACGACATCCCCGTCAAGGCCACCACCCTGACGGCCCGTCATGTCGCCACGGTCGGCGGCGGCACCGAGGTCTGCAACACCTACGCCGCCTACGAGAACCTGTCGCGGAAGGACCGCGAACGCCACGAGAACCTGCGCGTGGTGCACAGCTTCGAGGCCTCGCAGCGGCTGGTGACCCCGGACCCCACCGCCGAGGAACTGGCCGCCTGGCGCACCCAGCCGACCCACGAGGTCGCCCTGGTCTGGCAGCGCCGGGACGGCCGCCGCTCCCTCGTCACCGGCGCCACCGCCGACCACGTCGTCGGCATGGACCCCGGGGAGAGCCGCGCCCTGCTCGACGAACTCCTCGACTTCACCACCCAGGAACGCTTCCGCTACACCCACGACTGGGCGGTCGGTGACCTGGCGGTCTGGGACAACACCGGGATCCTGCACCGGGCGCTGCCCTACGAGGAGAGCTCGGAGCGGCTCCTGCACCGGACGACCGTCGTCGGCGAAGAGGCCTTCGCATGAGCGCCGCGGCGGACTCCGGTCCGGTGCGGACGGCGGTCGTCACCGGCGGCGCCTCGGGCATCGGCCGGGCCGTCGCCCGGCGGCTCGCCGCGGACGGCATGAAGGTCGCCGTCCTGGACATCGCACCCACCGAGGAGGGCTACGGCCTCACCGTCGACGTCACCGACCGGGCCCAGGCCGACAAGGCGACGGACGCGGTGCGCGAGCGGCTCGGTCCGGTGTCGGTGCTGGTCGACGCGGCCGGCAAGGACGGCTTCACCCGCTTCGGCAAGCTGCCCTTCGCGGACCGGCAGCGGGTCGTCGACATCAACCTCAACGGCGTCTTCCACTGCGTGCGGTCCGCCCTGCCGGACATGTGGAAGGCCCACTGGGGCCGGATCGTCGACATCTCCTCCTCCAGCACGCACTCCGGGCAGCCGTTCATGGCGCACTACGTCGCCGCCGAGTCCGCGGTGAACGGGCTGACCAAGTCCCTCGCCCTCGAACTCGGGCCGCGCGGCATCACGGTCAACGCGGTCCCCCCGGGCTTCGTGGACACGCCGATGCTGTGCGCCGCCGAGCAGTCGCAGCAGCTCGGCGGCTCCGTCGAGGACCACATCGCCCGCACTCCGGTCCGCAGGGTCGGACGGCCCGAGGACATCGCGGCCGCCTGCTCCTTCCCGGTGTCGGAGGAGGCCGGCCACATCACCGGCCGGATCCTCGGCGTGAACGGAGGCCGCAACACATGACGAGGCTGCCGCCCGTCCCGTACGAGGAGTGGGACGCCGACGTCCTGCGGCCGCTCACGGGCGGGCGCACGATACCGCCGTCCAACGCTCTCGGCCTGCTCCTCAACCACCCGCGCCTGGCGACGGCGTTCCTCACCTTCAGCACCCAGCTCGGATACCGCGGCACCCTGCCCGCCCGGACGCGGGAGCTCGCGGTCCTGCGGGTCGCCTGGCGGCGCCGCTGCCGCTACGAGTGGGCGCACCACGTGCTGATGGCACGTCAGGCGGGAGTTTCGGAGGAGGAGTTGGCGCAGGTCCGGCAGGGCGCCGACACACCGGTCAACCGGGCGGTGGACGAACTGGAGACCGCCTCCACGCTCTCCGACGAGACCTACGCGCAGCTCGCGAAGGAACTGGACGAGCGGCAGCTGATGGAGTTCGTCTTCACCGTCGGCGCGTACGCGATGCAGGCCATGGCGTACAACACCTTCGGCGTGGAGCCCGACGCCGGGATGGACGACGAAATGGCTTAGGGCGCGGGCCACGGACCGGGGCGGCGACCACTGTGGCGCCGCCCCTTCGCGACTACCCGGGCGGTGGACATGCGACAAGCGGCAAGACCTCTTCGTGTCGTTCAGTGGGCCACGGGGTGGAGTGGACGGGGGGCCACGTGCCGACCCCCGACAAGGCCGGGCGTGATGCGGGCGACCTGCGCGGGACGGGGCCGACGGGGGTCGTCGCCACCCACGACCTCGACGTGATCCTGGGCCTCGGCGCCGACTGCGTGCTGTACATGCCGCGTGCCGGGGACGACGAGGTGTGCGCCCTGCTCGCGTCCGGCGCGAACGTCGTGACCACGACCGGCGGGTTCCACCATCCGCCCGGCATGGATCCCGCCCTGCGCGAGCGGGTCGAGGACGCGTGCGCACGGGCGGCGGCTCGCTGCACAGCACCGGCAGCGGCCCGGAGTTCATCACAGAGGCGGTGCCGCTCGTCCAGGCCTCCGTCCAGCGACGGCAGGAGACGCCGACCGTCCACGAGTACGCCGATCTGTCCCGCCGGAACGGTCGACGGCGACACGCCCCTCGACGTCGAGCTGCGCTTCCCGGTGCCGCTGGACCGGATGGCCGCCGTCTCTCTCCCCCGGCTACACCGCCCACCGGGCCGTCAACGCCGTCCCCGCCGTCTGCGCGGCCGCCCCGGGCATTCGGGCGACCGTGGACCTGCCCCTGTTCACCGCGGCGCTCGGCTGAGCAGGGCGGCCCTGGGGCCTGTGCGGCCGATCATGCCGCAGACGCGGGGGGTGGCACGCTCCCCCAGAGGGGGTACCCCACACCCCGCTCACCGGCACTACGAAGGCACTGCCGGCTTCCTGCGACTTGATCGGCCGGACAGGCCCCAGGGGGCTTCTGATGGATCTCCGCGGCGTCGCGACGCCCGGCACGCACTCTCGCCGCACCGGGCGAGAGCACGCACCGAACGCCGCTCCTTCTCC